>DJFP01000102.1 GCA_002432565.1 Flavobacteriales bacterium UBA5869 | reverse complement strand
AATATAAGGTAAGGCCAGTGAAAATGGAGCTGCTCCCAGGATAGAGAACCAAATGATTTTTTTTCGTCCGAATTTATCGCCCAATGGTCCGCCAAACAAAGTCCCTAATGTAAAAGCAAGCAAATACAGGAATAAATGCATCTGGCTTGCAGTTTCGGATAAACTGAATTTTTCTTCCAGGTAAAACACGTAATAGTTTGAAATACTTGCAGTAAAGAAATACTTCGAAAAGATCAAGACTAATAGAATGATAATGGAGAGGACAATACGTGTCTGGGACAAACCAAGCGGTTCTTCATTATAGGCGTTTTTCTTGAAGGAACTGTGGGTCAGATAACCCTTGTACCAACTGCTCACTTTGAACAGGATAATTCCTCCCAAAACAGCGAAAAAAGCAAAAAAAGCAATGGTATATTGGCCCAGAGGAATCGCAATGAAGGCTATCAGCAGCGGACCAACCGCACTTCCGCCGTTTCCTCCCAATTGGAAAATAGACTGTGCAAACCCTCTTCTTCCCCCGGATGCATAATAGGCAACNNTGAAAAATCGAAGATCCCATACCGATCAGACAAGCTGCTAAAAGAATCGTTACAAAATTAGAAGCGAAAGAAAGTGTGATCAACCCGGAAAAAGCGAACAGCATTCCGACCGTAAATGAGTAAGGCTGCGGTTTTTTATCCGTAAATGTGCCTACAACAGGCTGTAAAAGGGAAGAGGTGATTTGAAATGCAAAAGTGATGAATCCGATTTGTGTATAGCTCAGGTTGTAAGCATCCTTTAAAATCGGATAGGAAGCAGGGAGTACAGCCTGCATCAAATCGTTCAGAAAATGACCACAACAAACAGCGAATAAAATGGGATAAACTGTTTTTTTAGCATCAAATGCTACCGCCTCTGCTTTCATGCCTGCAAATTTAAAGCTTCCTTCGTTAAGGAGTTGTTAACTCGCGAGCTTATTTTGAAATAATCTACTTGCTGTTTACCAGGGTAGGATAGCATGAATGGGTAGTTAAGTCAGTTGAGATAATTCGTAATTCGGAACCGGAAATTCGTAATTATTAGGTAATTTGGTTCTACCATGAACAGCATCATTCAAAAAGGAGGAAAAAGGCCGATTATCATTGCCGGACCATGTAGTGCGGAAACCGAAGAACAACTAATGGAAACCGCATTGCAGATCAAAGAGTTTTGCGATATCGATATTTTGAGAGCAGGGATCTGGAAACCACGTACACGCCCGGATTCGTTTGAAGGAGTGGGGGAGATAGGCCTGAGCTGGCTGGTAAATGCGGGGAAAGAATTGGGAGTTCCCGTTACAACGGAGGTAGCCAATACCAAACACGTGGAACAAGCGTTGAAAGCGGGAGTAAATATTCTTTGGATAGGTGCGCGAACGACCGTAAATCCTTTCGCTGTACAGGAAATTGCTGATGCGTTGAAAGGAGTGAAAATTCCCGTTTTGGTAAAGAATCCGGTGAACCCGGATCTTGAATTATGGATCGGGGCATTTGAGCGTTTGGAAAAAGCAGGAATAACAGAATTGGGAGCAATTCATCGCGGGTTTTCCGTTTATAAACACGCTAAATACCGCAATGTACCTAACTGGGAAATTCCCATTGCGTTGCACGAACGCCTTCCGGATCTTCCGATTATCAATGACCCGAGCCATATTACCGGTAACCGGAATTTACTCCTGGAGGTTTCTCAAAAAGCAATGGACCTGAATTTTGACGGACTGATCATCGAAACACACCGGAATCCGGATGCTGCATGGTCGGATGCTGCACAACAGTTAACACCTCAAAACCTGGGAAAATTATTGGATTCATTAGTTCTCCGGTCACAAAACTCTGAAAAACTCGACAGTGAGCATATTTCGGTGATCCGTGAAAAGATCGGGGATTTGGATGACCGCCTGTTTGATATCCTGACCGCCAGAATGCAGTTGAGCGAGGAGCTTGGGATTTTCAAAAAAGAACACAATATCACTATTTTACAGCCGGAACATTGGAAGAAACTTATTTCTGCCAGGTTAAGCAGGGCAGATGAATATAAATTGAGTGATCGTTTTGTACGCCAGGTGATGGATGCCATTCACCAGGAATCTATTCGTCACCAGGTCCGCGTGATGAACAATTCGTCCGATAAAGAAGAACAATGAAGCAGGTAATTCATCCCGGATTGATTTCAGGAACGATTGTAATTCCGGCATCAAAAAGTGATGCACAACGGGCAATTCTCTGTGCGTCATTGGCTAATGGAACATCCCGTTTAACCGGAATTGGCAAAAGTGAAGATGAACTGGCGATGCTGCAGGCTGTTCGGCAAATGGGAGCGGTTATACAGAATGAGAATTCTTCTTTAACTACTCACACTTTTTCTATTACTGGAATAAAAAATATTCCGGAGAACCTGGAATTGTCTGCTGGTGAATCCGGACTGGGGCTGCGTTTGCTGACCTGCATTTCTGCTGCATTTGATCAAAAAGTGCGGCTTACGGGAAGAGGAAGCTTGTTATCCCGACCGATGAATTTCTTTGATGAGGTACTGCCTCAATTCGGTGCTGAAGTTTCAACTAATAAGGGCTTTCTTCCCATAGAAGTAAAAGGACCCCTCAAAGGAAGAAACACGGAAGTTGACGGTTCATTGAGTTCTCAGTTTATTTCGGGTTTGCTCATGGCACTTCC
>DJFP01000312.1 GCA_002432565.1 Flavobacteriales bacterium UBA5869 | reverse complement strand
TCAGGCCCCCTACCTATCGTCGCCATGGTGAGCCGTTACCTCACCATCTAGCTAATAGGACGCATGCCCATCTTATACCGTAACCTTTAATTATCAAAACATGCGAATCGATAATACTATGGGGGATTAATCCGAATTTCTCCGGGCTATACCCCAGTATAAGGTAGGTTGCATACGCGTTACGCACCCGTGCGCCGCTCTCATAGTTAATAGCAAGCTACTAACTAATCCCGCTCGACTTGCATGTGTTAGGCCTGCCGCTAGCGTTCATCCTGAGCCAGGATCAAACTCTCCGTTGTAAAAAACTTTGAATTTGTTGATGTGCTCGTTTAATTCTTTTGTTTACGCTGTTTCCTTATTTCCTAATCTGTCAAAGAACTTTCTTGTCGTTAAGAAGAGTGTCTCTCTCTTTTTTAACTGTCAGACTTTTTAGTATTATATAACTTAAAGTCTCTTTTTCAATTTACCGAGTGAACCGTTGTTCATCTCTCTTTTTATTTCGTTTCCCAAGCTTATTAAGAGTGCTACTCTTTCTTGTTTCGGGGTTGCAAAGGTAAGCAAGTTTTTCTTTTTAACAAGTGTTTGTGAAAATATTTTTTAAACTTTTTTCAAACTCTTATTTCAATTGTCAACCGCTCTCTTGCTGGCTTTCCGTTGTTAAGCGGGGTGCAAAGGTAAGCATCTTTTTTATTCTGGCAAGCTTTTTTAAAACTTTTTTTTTCGATGCCTCTTTTCAAACTTTCAACTCTCAGTCTTAAACCCCTTAGCGTTCTAAGCGGGGTGCAAAAGTAAGCATCTTTTTTATTCTGGCAAGCCTTTCTAAAAAAAATATTTTTTCTCTTTTCAAATCCCTCCGTTTCCGGTGTGCTTATCGTTCTAAGCGGTGGCAAAGGTACCCACTTATTTTACTTCTGCAAGGGTTTTCAACTTTTATTTTTTGAAAAAAATCAGCCAAACTTCTTAAAGCATTGATAACATATTATTTATACGTAAAACTTTTTTTAATCTTTTTTGATTTTATTCTTTCGTAAGCAGGGATTTGAGCAATTCTATCCCTGAATCATCAGTAGAAACGTTACCTGTTGTACCCTCTAAAATATCTTGAAACACCAAATCTCTACCGATTTGACCTATCATAATCGATTTTTTGCCTTCAATAAGTAAGTCAACAGCCTTCACCCCCATCCTTGTTGCAAGGATTCTGTCAAATGCTGAGGGGCTCCCGCCTCGTTGAATATGTCCCAAAACAGAATATCTCAATTCATATCCTTCCAAAAAAGGTTTCACTTTTCCCATGATTTCTCTTGCACCGCCTTCTTCATCACCTTCCGCTACTATAATAATAGAGCTCCGGATTCCCTTGTTTTGGTTCTTTATCTCCTGGGCAAGCAAACTAATTTCGGTAAGAGTTTCCGGAATAAGTACAGATTCTGCCCCGCTGGCTATTGCACTATTCAAGGCTATATACCCCGAAGCTCTTCCCATTACTTCTACGAAAAACACCCGGTGATGGCTTGAAGCAGTATCACGTATTTTATCTACGGCCTCAACAACTGTGTTCAAACAGGTATCATATCCAATCGTAAAGTCTGTACCATGTATATCATTATCTATTGTTCCGGGCAATCCAATAACAGGAATATCGAATTCCCTTGTCAGGGCCATTCCTCCAGCGTAGGTCCCGTCGCCACCAATTAAAATCAATCCATCTATTTGGTGTTTCTTTAAGTTGGCAACTGCTTGTGTTCTTCCTTCAAGAGTTTTAAACGCTTCACTTCGGGCTGTTCCGAGAATTGTACCTCCCAAATGAATAATATTATTGACATCCCTATAAGTCAACTGACGAATACGATCTTCAATCATTCCTTTATACCCGTCTTCAATTCCGAATACTTTGATACCTTTCCCGATCCCGGCTTTAACAACTGCACGAATACATGCATTCATCCCTGGTGAATCACCCCCGGATGTCAAAACTCCAATTCTTTTCAGTTTACTCATAACAGGTATAAATTTAAGTGCTTACTTTTATATATAGTATAACTAGTTTATGGAATTATTCTATTTCATGCATCTCTATGTCATGATGTTGTTTCAACGCAGACATAAAAGGTACAGTAATCTGTCGGATCTGGAGCTAATACAGCTTTATAAACAGGAAGAAAATGTATTTACCATACCTTTATTATATGAACGATATGCTCA
This sequence comes from Flavobacteriales bacterium UBA5869, assembly GCA_002432565.1. Classification (GTDB taxonomy): domain Bacteria; phylum Bacteroidota; class Bacteroidia; order Flavobacteriales_D; family Crocinitomicaceae; genus Fluviicola. The sequence goes on along the minus strand of DJFP01000312.1, from coordinate 4,625 downwards.
TTTGGTATTGGGTACCTGCATGAAGTACTTAAAACGTTATGAAGATGCGGAAGACACAACGATGAAAATTTTCGGGGAATTGAACCAGAAAATTGAGAAACATACGATACAGCATTTCAAATCCTGGCTCTACCAGGTTACTAAAAACGAATGCCTGATCTATCTTCGCAAACAAAAAACACATCAAACCCCTATTCATGAAAACCTGCTTCAGGCTGAAACTCATGAAACAGAAGAACTGAATGAACGCGAACTGAAGTTGGCACAACTCGAGAAAGCTATTCAGCATTTGAAACACGAACAGCGGATCTGCATTGAATTATTCTACTTAAAGGATAAAAGTTACCAGGAAATTAGCGATGAATTGAACATTCCACTTAATACGGTGAAGAGTTCAATTCAAAATGGAAAAAGAAATTTAAAAATCTGGATGGAAAATCATGAAGAATAAAGATCACATATCCCGAAATAAATTTGAGAAACTCCTTCAAAACTTCTCGAAAGAAGATGCGAAAGAGCACTTAAATGACTTTGACCGTGATGCTCTTGAAGGATGGCAGCAATCAGGTATCCCTTTTTCGAAAATGAAACAGCTGGATCAGAAAATGAAGTTCCCGAAAGTGAATTTCGCTCCTTATATATTAGGCATATCCATTTTGGGCCTCGGAATCCTGGCATTTATACTACTTCAAAGTCCGTCCGAAACCGATTCTGAGAAAAAACAGGTTTTAGTAAAAGTAGAAAATACTGACATTCATATTCCGGAAGAAATTGACACATTGGAAGCAATTCCGCAAAAGGACCAGATCACCGTTAAAGAGATCAAAATGTCCCAAAATGAAATCAAGAACCTTCCGCCTGAAAACAAAAAGGAAGAATTGATCGATATTCCTTTCCCCCAATTGGTTTTGGAACCACTTCCTCCGGTGATCGAACAAAAACCTGTTACAGTTTCGAAGCAAAAAATTGCAAAAGAGATTTACCTGCAGGATTTGAAAGCGATCGACTATTCTCAATACAGAATGAAACCAAGCGTTCAGATCGAACAAATCATTCTAACTGGAATTCCTGCCGACCGGAAAGACAAAGACGATATTGTTCCGGAGGAACCGCAAGTAAAGACTGTGAATGTTCCATATATGGATTACCTGGACAAATCACTGAATTATACCAATCGGGGGAAATGGAAGCAAGCTCTTTCCAGGTTCAATGAAATCCTAAAGAATTATCCGGATGATGTGAATGCAAGGTTTTATGCCGGATGGTGTTACTACAATTTGGGACAATACGAAGATGCTTGTGTAAACTTTTCAGCATGCCTCCAGTTGGAGTTTTCCAATTTCAATGACGAAGCAGAGTGGTATTTAGCCGAAAGCCGCCTGGCAAATGGAGATAAAAACAGCGCAAAAGAGTTGTTTATCAAGATCAGGAATCAAAAAGGATTTTACTCCAAACAAGCGGAAAAAGTATTGAAATCGTGGAAATAATGGCCGGCAGAACCGAAAACATCCTGAAATTCGAATCAAATTACAAATCCTTTGAATGGATGCATGTTCATTCGAAGGGACAGCGCGACTTTTTTAATAAACATCCTTTCAAGAAGGATATCAGTATTCTGTTTATTCCCACCGGTGGGCATTTGCGTATTGATTTCAACGATTTCATAACCAGTAAACCTACCCTATTCTTTTGCGGTTATCAGCGGATCCAGATACTAAAAGGCGAAAATATTACAGCACTGAATTACAATCGTGATTTCTACTGCATCCAAATCCACGATGCGGAAGTTGCTTGTGATGGCTTGCTTTTTCAAAATGCAGGACAATCCCAGGCTACAGAACTCTCTCACGAAGCGTATTTAATTATTCAGAACTTGTTCTCCGAAATCGCAAAAGAATTGCTTCTGAAAGATTCTTCCATGGAGGAAATGGTCCGGATACTTTTAAAGCAGATTATCATTCGGGCAACACGACTTTGGAAAGAACAACAGCTTCCCGATAAGGTTTCCGAAGTACCTGCAGAAGTCGAATTTTACCGGAATTTCAACCGGCTGGTTGAGATCCATTTCAAAAAATGGCATGCTGTGTCTGATTATGCTGAAATTTTAGGATTAACAGCCAAAACGCTTTCCAATAAATTCAACCGCTTAAACCTATTACAGCCGAATGAAATCATAAAAAACCGTATCTTACTGGAAGCGAAACGACTTCTATGCTTCACGGATTGGTCGGTAAAGGAAATTGCATACGAGTTAGGATATGAAGATCCGGCTTATTTCAACCGGTTATTTACCGGAAAGGTGGGAGATAGCCCGGTTGTTTTTAGAAAATTATTCAATGAAGGGAAAAAAGTACACTAAAATCTGCCAAAAGTCTCTTTTTCAAGAATCACTTCCGTTCTAATTTTGTTCCATCAAATAATTAATTACAAAAAACGAAATACCATGAAAAGAAGAGCAGAAGCCGTTTGGAACGGAACAATTAAAGAAGGAAAAGGACATTTGACCACTCAAAGTACCACATTAGATAAAACACAGTATTCGTTCAATTCACGTTTTGCAGAAGGTGTGGGTACAAACCCGGAGGAATTATTAGCAGCAGCACACGCTGGTTGTTTTACGATGAAACTGAGTTTAGATCTTACGGAAGCCGGTTACAATCCCGAGGAATTGAAAACAAGTTCCAGTATTTCATTGGATAATGGAAAAATCACACTTTCGGCATTGAAACTAACGGCTAAAGTTCCCGGAATCTCCAATGAGGAATTCCAAAAGATCGCTAAAAACGCAGAACAAACTTGTCCGGTAAGCGGGGCATTTAATTTCGAAATTACTTTGGAAGCAGAATTGATCTAAAATAAGCAGGGGCGTAATCCGCCGCGGCGGACCGCCCCTGCTTATTTTTATTTTGCTAATCTCTTCAACAAAGGATTCGGTCTGTATCTATCTTCACCGTATTCCAGGAACAGATCTTCCAACCGTTTCAAAACAGTTTTCAAACCAATCTCTTCCGACCAGGCCAATAATCCCTTCGGATAATTCACTCCTTTGGTCATGGCGGTATCGATATCTTCTCTGCTGGCTACATTCAGGAATAGAGCGTCATAAGCCTCGTTAATCAACATGGCTAAAATCCGGTCAACGATCTGCTGACCTAATTTTTCATCTTTTGTTGGCACAGGAAGTTCCACCCCTTCCGAGTAATCNNAAACGCGGATCGAAATAAAATGCAGCAAAAACAGTTTCGGTTACTGTGTAATTAATATCGTTCCCGATGTAATCCATCAGCGTAAAAGGTCCCATTCTGAAACCTGCCAATTCGGTCATTGCCCAATCAATGGTTGCAAAATCCGCAATGCCTTCCTCGTAAATACGCAAAGCTTCTCCGTAAAAAGGACGTGCAACACGATTTACAATAAATCCGGGAGTGTCTTTACAAACTACCGTCAACTTCCCCCAGGAATCAATGATCGATTTAGCATTATCCAACGTTTCATCACTGGTTTGGACAGCTGGAATGATCTCAACCAAGGGCATCAATGGCGCAGGATTGAAGAAATGGATTCCGATCACACGTGAAGGGAATTTCAACACCGAACCAATAGATGCAATTGACAAAGACGAAGTATTGGAGGCAATAATACAATCCATTCCGACCACTTCTTCGATCTCTTTAAAAACGGCATGTTTTACCTCCAGTTTTTCCACAATGGCTTCAATAACCAGGCCCGATCCTCTAAAATCTGTCAATTGAGTAGAAAAATGCATGCGATTCAGCAAATCATTCTTTCCTGATTCATCCAAATTTCCTTTCTCGATCATGCGGTCCAACACCTTGATCAAAGACAACTTTGCCTTATCCAATTGAACTTGATTTACATCGATCAATACCACTTCATGTCCTGATTGGGCTGCAACCTGGGCTATCCCTGCCCCCATCGTTCCGGCTCCCAGTACGCCTATTTTGCTTTTCATTTTAAATTATCAATTGAATAATTATGAATTATCAAGAAAATCTCCATTCTTGATAATTCATAATTCATAATTCCTCCTACTTCCCCTTAAAAACAGGGCTTCTCTTCTCCATAAATGCGTTCACTCCTTCAGCGAAATCTTCCGATTTTCCAGCAAGTGTCTGCAATTGTTCTTCCACTGCCAATTGTTCAGTCAGGTTATTTGTGAAACTTGCATTCATTGCACGCTTGGTTAAACCTAAGCCATAGGTAGGCATCGAAGCCAAATTTTCAGCCAATTTCGTTAATTCTTCTTCAAAGGATTCATCCGAAACCGCTTTATAGATCATATTCATAGAAACAGCATCATTCGCCGAAACTTTCTCACCGGTCATCATTAAAGCCATTGCCTTTTGCAACCCTACCAGACGAGGCAGGAAAAACGTTCCTCCGGAATCAGGGATCAGACCGATTTTTGAAAATGCCTGAATAAAAGAAGCTGATTCTTTTGCTACTGTTAAATCGCAAGCCAGGGCAATATTCGCTCCTGCACCTGCTGCAACTCCGTTTACCCCTGCAATAATCGGTTTCTCAATATTTCTGATTCGCTCAATAATCGGATTGTAATGATCCTTAACTATAGACTGCATTTCAGGCCCGTTTGGATCAGTTGC
>DJFP01000035.1 GCA_002432565.1 Flavobacteriales bacterium UBA5869 | reverse complement strand
GATTACAAAATCATCTCCGAACCCTGTTTTATACTTATCGTAAGCAAGCAGTGTAATATCAAAACCGCGTAGTTTCTTTGCGAAAGCCTTTCCGTTATTCCCATAACCGATTATTCCAACAGTTTTTCCATCCAGCTCGGTTCCCCTGTTTCCTTCACGGTCCCAAATTCCGTTTTTCACTTCTCTGTTCGCAATATGTATCTTATTCATCATGGATAAGAGCATTCCAAGAGCGTGCTCCCCGACTGCATTGCGGTTTCCCTCCGGGGCATTGTAAAGTTTAATTCCGCGACCGGAACAATACATTTCGTCGATGTTTTCCATTCCGGCACCTGAGCGTGCTATGAATTGAAGAGCCGGTGTGAATTTCAGGAAAGATTCGTCCATGGTGAAGCGTGATCTGATTACAAGACCATGAGCATCGCCTAATTGCGATTCACACTGTTCTCTTGTCCAGTTATGAGCTTCAATGCATTCGTATTCACCACTTTGAGCGAGCCTTTCGGAAAGAATAGGGTGTACGGTATCAAGAAAGAATACTTTTTTCATGGAATGAATTTAGTACTCCGAAGTTAGGTTTATTCTTTGAACGGTTTGACCACGAACTGTAAAATTATCTTGATCACCTGTTCGATCAGGGAAAAGGCCGTGCGGTTAGTTTCCCCGATATAACCTTCAAGCAGATTTATTGGTCGAAGGTTCTCCCCGGTCTTCTCCAGGTTTAGTTTTATTTTTTGCGCATGGATTTCACGCTGCACCTTTAAAATCCGGAGATCCAGTTCGATTTCTTCAAACGAAGAATATATTTTCGGTTTTTTTTCCATCAGTCGTTAAAGAAATGTTTAGAAAATGTCCGTAAAAGCGGACGTTCAATGAATTTAAGACGCAGGAACAGGATCAGGATGACCAGGATGAAATATCCTCCGGCAATGATCAAAAATCCCAGGGCCATACTATCCAATGCATTTCCAATAGCCATAGCTGCGGCAATGGATCCGAAAAGGAAAGCAATCATCAGGAAGAAACCAATCATTATAAGCTTTACAATGGTCCTGGTAGATTTCATAACGAATTGAAATCCCCATAACTTATAGTATTGTACGGTGCTTTCTACGTAAGCTTTGGTTTCTTCCTGAATCTTTTGAGTACTTTCTTTTAGTTCTTCAAATGCCATACTTATTTAACTGATGCTTTTTTAGGCCCCTTCAAAAGTTCCAGTTTTTCTTCTAAAAGGGATATTAACTCGTCTTTTTCATGAACTCCGCTTGAAATGGCATTATCTAAAAAGTCTCCCACATCCTCACCTTTGCGATGAAGCAGCTGAGCCAGTTCATGATATTTATCCATCAGGTTATCTTTTCCCTTCCCTAAATTATCTTTTAATTTTTGACGGGTTACAGAACCTTTATCGGGAGCTAACAAAATTCCGATACCTGCACCTATTACAGCACCTGCAAGAAGCGCGACGATGATATTTCCTGTGTTACTTGACATGATACTTTGTTTTATGTGTTCCTACTAAATTTAGCCAAAAAATCGAGGCAATGTTGAAGCCGGTGAATCTTTTAACGTTAATTTTCAGTTTTATACGAACGGAGTTTGCCAGAGCCGGATGTGTTAACCGGGCCAAAGAAACTCGTGAAACGTGAGTTCAGCGAAGCTAATTCGTGGCAAAACCCTATTTCAGCTCCGACATCACAAAACTACTGTTTACCTGTCCGATGTGCGGGATCTGTGAGAGTTGGTTCTTCAGGAAATCATGGTAAACTTCCATATTCGCAACTTCAATGATAAGCATATAGTCCGTTGCACCGGCCACGTGATAAGCATGGATAACCTCCTGAAGCTCTTTTATAGCTGTTTCAAAAATATCGATCCCTTCTTTTTCATGACTTTTCAGACTTACCTGGCAAACAACTTTCAGTTCTTTTCCAACTGCTTTCCGATTAATACGCGCCGTATATCCTTGTATGACACCCATTCGCTCGAGGCGTTTGATGCGCTCAAAAGTTGGAGTAACCGATAAACCGATCTTACCCGCAACTTCTTTGTTGTTCATTTTTCCATTGGATTGAAGAAGTGTGATTATCTGATAATCAATCGAATCTAATGCCGACATAGTAGTAAGTTTGAGAAAAAAATTCTGGTTTAGGCCCTTAAACGGATCAAAAACAGAATGAATAATCTTCATTTTGCATAAAAATAGAATAATATTCCGTTAATCACGAATCAAGCCAAATTTGATTTTACTTAGCGGTGCTCTTTAGCGGATAAAAATCTGAATTTAAACAGTATGATTCGAATTTTTGGCAAATGCTCTAAGAGTCGAAATGTTAAAAGATCTTTGTTTTTAGTTGATTTATGTCCTGATTTTAAACCGGATGCAACTATTTCCACAAAAATTTAACAAACGTCCACACAACGTTTGGGATTACTCTCCGTCATAGGAAAGTGAAAGTGGGGAATTGAAATTGATTAATCACAAAAACAAGAACCCCGGTTTAGGCACTGCTGTCTAAATTACTACTGCTTTAAAACCCGGTTGACGAAATTCGGCCGGGATTTTTTATTCTGATAAATCACCTTTGGTAATCAATTTCCCCATCTTTTCTGAGAACCGGATACTGGTCTTATCAACATACTTATAGTAGANNAGAAAAATGGTGCATCCCAGTGAACACATCACTGCCAAATGGATCAAGTAAAAGGAAAATGAGATTTTTCCCAGGTATAAGAAGGGTTTCACTGAAAAAAACCGCATGAAATTTTTCTCAAAACAGATCACAAAGAGAAGACAAAAGGAACCCAATACATGGAATAGGTCGTAACTATTGGTCCAATCCCAAGCTAAAGGTTTCCAAATACTTTGCTGTACGAAGGATCCTTGTGGATAGGAGCTGAAATAAATTCCTGCAAGAAGAAGGAACAGTTTTATGGTGATGCCTTTCCAGCTTTTTGGAAAAGAAAACCCGTCAGCGAAAAGCCTGCTTATAAGTGATCCGAGAATGAAAGCGGCGTAGAATTTTTTGTCTGTAAGCAGGATAAGAAATGCGACGATGATATGAAGCAAGACGGATTTTTTATTGTTCCCGGATAGTGTCAGAAAGGAAAACAACAAGAGTGAACCCAGAAACTCAATGGTCATAGTCCACAATACCGGATTGTAACGATTGTCATTATTTATAAATACATCGATAAATACGTTTTTTATCATCATTGCAACAGTTTTCATGTCGGTGAAAAGGCAGCTCAACCAATCTTTTGATTTGGTAATATCTCCCAGTTCTCTGTGAGTGAAAAGTCCTGCCTCATGCAGAATATAACATAGGATGATTGATACGCCAACAGGAATAAGCAGCCTGAAGTAACGTTTGGCGGCATATTCTCTCAAAAGTTTATGACTTCCGGAGCGGTGGAATTTATAGCTGAGTACAAAACCACTTAGTACGAAGAAAATAGAAACCGCAAACCCGCCGTTGAAAAAGAGATTGAGCGGTGTTCTGGCAATTAATAGTTCTACCTTGCCATTTCCCAGGTGTATTTGATCCGGATTCAGATAATTAATTGCCGGGAAAAAACCCAAACCGAAATGGTGGAATACGACTATTATCATAGCCACACCACGCACACCATCCAGGAAAGCCAGTTTATTTTGGGGAGGTTCACTATTCATTGCAAAGCTAGAATGCACAAATAATGAAATGGTTGGGAATCGGGAAACAATTTTATTTCTGTAAAACTATTCCCGGAGATTCAATTTCTTGATTCGTGAACGAATTGCTCCACTTGTTCTTCCGAAGTGAGCGGACAATTCTTTGACTTTAGTTCCGTCGGCAACTAATGCTGAAAGCTCAGAATCAAAATCAACAGTCCAGGGCTTATAAGCATCCTGGTGCGTGGTTCTGAATTCCTCCACAGAATAAGCTTTCTTCGGGCTGCTTTCGGGAACCGCCAATGAGAATTTGAAAACAGCCGTATTGTAATTCGGCATTCGTAATTCGGCATTCGCAATTATTAAATTCTCCCTATCTTCGCGCATAAACTTTCAAATAACAGAGCAGCAATGAGCACACATTCCAAAATTCAGATTTACAACAGCCTTTCAGGTGAAAAGGAAGTCTTTAAACCAATTATTGACGGTAAAGTTGGAATGTATGTTTGTGGTCCCACGCTCTACAGCGAACCGCACATGGGAAACATGCGCACCTTCATCAATTTCGATTTGATCTATCGCTACCTGATGTATGTGGGTTACCAGGTGAAATACGTTCGTAACATTACAGATGCCGGACACATTACGAATTCTGCCGGTGAAGCGGTTGATTCGATCGGAAAAGCTGCGCGTTTAGAGCAAGTTCAATCCCTGGAGATTGTTTACAAGTACAACGTGAAATTCCAGGATCTGCAGCGCATTTACAACATGCTCCCTCCGGCAATCGAACCAACAGCAACCGGTCATATACAGGAACAGATCGAAGTGATCGAAAAGATCATTGAAAATGGATTTGCTTACGTNNCTTAGCGGTCGAAAAGTAGATGAATTGGCAGAAGAAACCCGTGAATTGAATGCACAGGACGAAAAACGTTTCTTTGCAGATTTCGCTTTATGGAAAAAGGCAAACCCGGACGATATGCAGATCTGGCGTTCACCATGGGGTGACGGAAATCCGGGTTGGCACATCGAATGTACAGCAATGAGCACCAAATATTTGGGTGACAAGTTCGATATCCACGGGGGTGGATTGGATCTGAAATTCCCGCATCACGAAGACGAAATTGCACAAAGCTGCGGTTCTGTGGGAATCAGTCCGGCAAATTACTGGATGCATGCAAACATGTTGAATGTAAACGGGCAAAAAATGTCCAAATCTTTGGGAAATTACTTCCTGCCGATGGAAATTGTGGAGGGAACAACGGAAGTATTTGACAAACCGTATTCTCCGCAGGTAATTCGTTTCTGCATGATGCAGGCACATTACCGCAGTACATTGGATTTTACNNGCACTGGTAGATTCGTTTTACAAAGCAATGAACGACGATTTCAATGCTCCGATGCTCATTGCGGGCTTATTCGAAGCGGTGAAATACATCAATACCATTTCGGAAGGAAAAGCAACGATAACAGCAGGAGATTTGGAATTATTGACGAAAGAGTTTACCGGGTTTGTGTTCGATGTACTTGGTCTGACCATTGAAAAAGCATCTACAGACAGTGCTCTGACTACTGTAATGGATTTGGTGTTGGATATGCGTAAAGATGCCCGGGAAAACAAAGACTGGAGTACTTCAGATAAAATCAGAGATCGTTTGGCAGAAGCCGGAATTGTTGTGAAAGACGGTAAAGACGGCGTGACCTGGACGGTAAAATAGCATTAAAGACTTAAGACACAAGACTAGAGACATAAGACGTAAAGTCTGTCTTTAGTCTTTGGTCTAATAGTCTCAAGTCTTTAAAGGTGGAACATTTCGGAAAAGCATACAAACTCTGCAGTCGGAAAACGATTGATCGTCTCTTTAAGGAGGGAAAGCAGCTGCGTGCATTTCCGTTAGGCGTTTATTACCTGGAAACGGAATTCCTTGAGAAAGTTCCTTTTCAGGTTGTGATTTCAGCACCGAAACGGCAATTCAAACGGGCACATGATCGCAACTATGTCAAGCGCCTGGTAAAGGAAGTCTTACGAAGAGAAAAACAACCTTTGGAGGACGTTTTAAACGCTTCCGGAAAACAACTGGCCCTTTTTATCGTTTATACCAATAAAGAAGTTTTATCCTATCCGGAATTGGAGAAATGCGTGCGGAAACTGCTCGGGAAACTGCTGGCAGAACTGCAGTCCGCAGAATAAAAAGTGCACCGACCCATCCTATGATTCAACCATTCGTCAAAAAACACAAAAAATCAAGTTTGATTACTAATCTTTCGGTATTTTTACCAGTTTGGAATCCGTTTTTTCGGAATGATTTTTGAAATTAAAATGATCACGAAGAGATCAACCGCGACGGATAGATAAAATCCCGGGTTTCGGTATTAGAGCAGTTTAAGAAAAATAATAGTTAAGAATATGAAGCAATTCCTGCATGTTTTTGTCCTGGTAACCATCTTTATTGGTTTCAATTCTCCATTAAAAGCACAATCGAACGGATTCGAGGAAATTAAGTCTATGGAGCTCATGGACCTCATTTTTCAGCAGCTGGAGACCAACTATGTGGATGAGATCAAGCCCGGAGAAATGAGTAAAACAGCTATCGATGCTATGTTGAAACAATTGGATCCGTATACGGTTTATTACCACGAATCCAACATGGAAGATTATCGCATGATGACTACCGGGCAATACGGAGGCATCGGTGCTTTGATCCGCAAAATGGGGGATTATACCTACATCGCAGAACCTTACGAGGGAAAGCCTGCACAGTTAGCAGGAGCAATGGCCGGAGATAAAATCCTTTCCATTGACGGAAAAGACATGAAGGGAAAACCGAGCGATGAGGTTTCTGATGGATTGCGCGGACCGAAGGGTTCTACCATTCAATTGAGAATTGAACGTGCCGGACAGGAAAAAACTATTTCCATCACACGAGATGAGATCAAGTTGGCTGACGTTCCTTACTTCGGAATGCTGAACAACGGAACAACCGGTTACATCAAATTGAACAGCTTTACACAGACTGCTTCTGCAGAAGTTATTTCGGCTTATGGAAAATTGAAGCAGCAGGGAATGACCAACCTGGTTTTGGATTTGCGCGGAAATGGCGGAGGGTTGTTGATCGAAGCAGTGAAAATCGTGAACATTTTTGTGAAGAAAGGTCAAACAGTGGTTACCACCAAAGGCCGTATTCCTGAAGAGAACAGAACGTACGCAACTTCTGCGGATCCGCTTGATTTGACTATTCCCCTGGTTGTTTTGGTGGATGGTGGTTCTGCTTCGGCATCCGAGATCGTTTCCGGAAGTTTGCAGGATCTGGACAGAGCAGTAATCATCGGAGAGAACTCTTATGGAAAAGGCCTGGTTCAGCGTACATTTGATTTGAAATACGGATCAAAGATCAAATTGACCATCTCAAAATATTATACGCCTTCCGGACGTTGCGTGCAGCGCCTGGAATACTATGACAAGGAATTGGCGGACAAGCCGAAAGCAATTGCGGATTCCCTGTTGAAGACATTCACCACGGCAAATGGCAGAAAAGTAATAGACGGACGTGGAATTGAACCCGATATCGTGGTTGAAAAAGACGATTATTCACGCCTGCTTTTGATGTTGGTAAGCAATAATGTGATTTTCAATTTTGCTACTGATTACAAACGCGCTCACGAAACAATTGCTCCGGCAAAGACTTTCCAACTGAGTAAGGAAGATTACGATGCATTTAAGGCTTATGCTTTGAAGCAGGATTTTACCTATTCAACTGCTTCCGAAGAACAATTGGAACGCATGAAAAAAACGGCTGAAGATGAAGGTTATTTCGAGGATATCAAAGCTGATTATGAACAGCTCATGTCCAAGGTAACTCCGTCTAAAGAACGTGACCTGGATAAGTTCAAAGATGAAATTACAGAGATCTTATCCAGTGAGATCGTATCGCGTTACTATTATCAAAACGGTCGTGCGGAACAAGCATTCCAATACGATAAAGATGTTCAAAAAGCATTGGAAGTGCTTTCTGATCCTAAAAGAGTAAATACTATTCTCGGAAAATAAGCGTTATCGATTTATATAGCGATTACTTATGCTGGATAAACTGACCGGGAAACCCGTTCATTATTATATTCAATTGGTTGCAATGATGGGAATTGCGGCGGGATTACCCTTCAGTAAAATTCCGCTTTCCATCGGAACGATGCTTTTAGGACTCAATGTTATCTTGCTTTGGGATTGGAAAAAAGTTTGGAAAAGCTGGACTTCAAATCGCTGGATCTGGCTGCTTTTTTTGTATTTCATTATGGAAATTTGTTCCGTTCTGTGGAGCTCAGATAAGCATGAAGCATGGAATATGATTAGAAGGGAATTGACACTTTACGCCATCCCATTAGCAATTATCGCCATTCCTTTAACGCAGTTCAAACACTACAAATGGGTCGTTTTGAGCTTCCTGACAGCCGTTTTTCTAACCAGTTTTATCAACGTCGGGACTTATTTTCATTGGTGGGGATCTAAAGTTTATGACGATATCCGAAGTCTTTCCCTGTTCGTTTCGCACCTGCGTTATGCCATGATGATCGTGCTTGCACTTGTCTTTTGTGCCGCATGGTGGATCCGCAGATTCCCCTATCGATGGGTGGCAGTTTTATTGGCGGCATGGTTCGTTTATTATACTATTATTTCCCAAATCGGAATGGGTGTTTTTACGCTTTCCGGCATTATTTTGATGATGTTTTGGTTTAAGGTAAAATCGATCAGAACTCGCTGGATAAAAAGGACATTTATTGCTGCTTTCGGTGCATGTATTTTGTTCGTCGGTGTTTTCTTGTATATCAACCTGCAGCCCGTTCCGCATAAAATAGAAGTTAAACCTGAGGATTACGTAAAGAAAACGGTCAATGGAAATCAATATACCTTTGATGTGCTTCCAAAGATTAATTGGGAAAACGGATATCCGGTCCAGGCATTTATCGCGGATGAAGAACTGGAAAAAGAATGGTCTAAAGTTTCCGGTGTGAATTATGATACAGGAGTGGATTTAAAAGGAAATCCGATTCGGAATATTTTGTGGAGGTACATGACTTCCAAAGGCTTGCGAAAAGATTCGTTGGATTTTCAAAAAATGAGCAAGCAGGATATCCGCAATGTGGAATTGGGATTTGCCTCTGTTGAAATGGCGAAAGGCGGAATTTCAGCACAATTGTACCGCATGCGCAGCCAGTTGAAAGATGCAGAAGACCCGAATGGAAAATCACTCCTGGAAAAAATAGAATCCTTTAAAGCCGGGATTACCATATTAAAATCACATCCGATAATTGGTGTTGGTATCGGTGATATGAAACCGGCATTTGCAGAAGCATATAAATCCAATCATTCGAAGTTAACCCCTGAAAACCAGCATTTGACTCACAATCAGTTTCTCACAACCTGGATTGCGGCAGGGATCATTTGCTTTATTGCTTTTACTGCTTTGTGGTTTGTTCAACTTGTGGTGGCTTTGCGGATCAATGCCTTTGAATGGACCGGATTTTTGGTCATTACCATGTTGTCGTTTTTGATTGAAGATACCCTGCAGACGCAGACAGGTGTTTCGTTTGCAGCGTTTTTCTTCGCCTTTTTTATTACAGGCAGAAAGATTTTGTATTCAGAAAAATAGTAGGGTCGAAAAATTTTTCGACCCTACTATTTTCAATTGTTCAGATTTAATATTCACGTAATCCGGCGGGGGTTGCTTCTTGGCTTTGAAAGACTTACTTTTGCACCAAAATTGACTATCCATGCGTTTCGAACTAACGAAAGAATTTCTAGAGCGCATCCGACAAGCTATCTCGTCGGAGGATGATCAATGGATCAAACAGCACATTACAGATCTTCACTTTGCGGATATCGCTGAAATCATGGATGAATTGTCCATGGAGCAGTCGAAGTACCTCTATTATCAATTGGATGAAGAACTTCAGGCGGATGTCCTGATGGAATTGGAGGAGGAAGTAAGGGACCGTTTCCTGGCTTCTCTTTCTACCAAAGAAATGGCAGAGCAGCTGGAGAACCTGGATTCTGATGATGCAGCAGATATTCTCGGAGAACTTCCGGATGAAAAGATCCAGGCGGTAATCTCTCAAATGGAAGATGACGATGCCGCGGATGATATCGTTGACCTCTTAAATTATGATGAAGATACTGCCGGGGGATTGATGCAGAAGGAGTTTATCCAGGCCCGCTTAGACTGGCCGGTAAACCGGGCATTGGTTGAATTGCGCAGACAAGCGGAAGACGTTGAACAGGTTTATACCATCTATGTCATTGATGACCTGAATAAACTGGTAGGGGTCCTCTCCCTGAAAAGACTGCTTTTTGCAAGTCCGAAAACACCGATCCGGGATTTGTATGAGGGAAAGAACCTGATTTTTGTTACCACAAGCGACTCTTCCGAAAAGGTTGCCAAAGTGATGGAGAAATACGACTTGGTTTCTGTGCCGGTTGTAGACCTGCAGGGAAAACTGGTTGGCCGCATTACGATTGATGACGTAGTCGATGTGATCAAGGAAGAGGCAGATAAAGATTTCCAGTTGGCTTCGGGGATCTCCGAGAAAGTAGAATCGAATTCAAGTGTTTTCCGTATTTCAAGAGCGAGACTTCCCTGGCTTCTGATCGGAATGCTGGGAGGAATCCTGAGTGCGCAGGTGATTTCGCGTTTCGAAACAAACATTACCCATCTTCCTGCATTGGCATTCTTTATTCCGCTTATTACGGCAATGGGTGGAAATGTCGGGGTACAGTCATCTGCAATTGTAGTACAGTCGCTGGCGCGCGGCAATGATCCTTTTGATAGTATCCTTTCGAAAGTTGGAAAAGAAGCTATAGTAGGTTTGGTAAACGGGCTGCTTTGTTCTTCCCTGATTTTCGGAATATCTTATTTCTTTAATGATTACCGCCTGGCGCTTGTGGTGAGTATTTCCTTATTAACAGTAACGATTTTTGCAGCAATCTTCGGAACGATGATCCCGCTGATCTTAAATCGCTATAAAATTGATCCTGCATTGGCAACCGGGCCGTTCGTTACCACCACCAATGATGTGTTGGGACTGTTTATCTACTTTACCGTAGGACTTTTGCTTTTGAACTAACCTGCTGAATAAAAGCAGTTTATAAGGTTTAAAAAAAATAAGTTCAATTTTTTTTCATTTTCTGAAATCCAAAACTTTTTTCAGGTCGTAACTGAGTCAAATTTAAAATTCAAAACTTACGATTATGAAAAAGGGATTATTATCAATTGCGTTAATTGCTTCAACAGCATTGTTTTCTAACTCATTCGCTCAGAATGTAACAGTTATGGTAGGCGGTGAATCTATGTATCCTGCAAAGAACATTGTTGAGAATGCAGTAAATTCAAAAGATCACACAACATTGGTTGCAGCGGTAAAAGCAGCTGGTTTGGTGGAAACTTTACAAGGGAAGGGACCTTTCACAGTGTTTGCACCGGTAAATGATGCATTCGAAAACCTTCCTGCAGGAACAGTAGAGACTTTGTTAAAACCTGAAAACAAAGCAACGTTGACAAAAGTCTTGACTTATCACGTAGTTGTCGGAAAAATGGACTTTAATACCATTGCATCAGCGATTAAAAAGGGGGGCGGAAAGGCAGAAATGACGACCGTTTCAGGTGGTAAATTGTGGGCAATGATGAATGGTGACCACAACATTACCCTTAAAGACGAGGCAGGAAACGTTGCAAGCATCTCTACTTACGATGTTTACCAGTCTAATGGAGTAATTCACGTAGTAGACAAAGTGTTGATGCCTAAAATGTAATTTCCGCGGTAAAATCTTGAAATTGTAATACTGAGTTACTTCGACCGAATTCAGGATATAACCGCTAACTCATAGCAAGAGTGACCCCGACTTTCGCAATCTTTTGCGGAACGTCGGGGCTTTTTGTTGCAAGTAATCATTCAATCATTCATTCCAACAGCTTCATTGGATAATGTTATACACGGTATAAAAATCTATTCGACCACCAATTTATCTTCCAGGGAGATTTTCCCTTTCCGGATGCAGATAATGTAAGTGCCTTTCTGCAGGTTCAATTTGTGGAACGGAATCGACCGGCTGCCTCTCTCGAACGAATACATTTGTTGCAGTTCTACTTTTCCGGCTATAGATATCACTGAAACCATATAGTCTCCATTTTCAGGAATAACTGCACTGATAGTAAAACTGCCTTTTGATGGGTTCGGTGAAATAGAAATTGGTTTGGAAGAAACCTTTTTCTCCAGTGATCGGATATCTGAAAGTTTCTCCTCGTTATTGATGTCTATCGTTGCTAATTGGTAGTAATTGATGCCCTCAAGCGGATTTCGGTCTACAAAGGAATAAGATTTCGGGCTCTCGGAATCTCCCTGGCTTGGGATCCGTCCGATTTCTTCGAATTGAAAATTGTTTCCGGCGCGTAATATGATAAAGTGACGGTTCTCCTTTTCGAAACTCGTGGTCCAGTTGACTAATACATCATCTCCCGAATGAGAAACTTCAAAGGTGCTTAAATTAACCGCCAAAGGACATGTAATTGTAAATGTGGCTGTTCTGACCGTACCGCAGGCATCTGTTACAGTTGCCGTGTAGGTGTTCGGACCGTTGGGAACAGTTAAGGTACTGCTGTTTGCACCAGTATTCCACGAATAAGTATATCCCGGAACTCCGTATTGGGCCAATGGATTTAAAAGGGTTGTTCCGGAAGCGCAAGTTGCAGCCGCGATCGTTGTGGAACCATTTCCGGTAGCGGTATTTCCCAGCGTTTCTGCATTTCTTCCCTGGATGGTTACTCTCCAGTTGTACATGACATTGCAAGAATTTGAAGCATAATTGCAGTTATCGTATCCGTAAAAATTACTGCAGTAGGAACGGTTGCTCCGGATAGTAAATGACAAATTCTGGTTGCTGCAGGATGGAGTATAGCATTGAGCAAGAGACTGGGTTCCGGAACTGGCAAATGGAAGGGTTGGATTCCATTGCCCGTAATCGTCACAGGTTGGAGCTGTGCAGGTCCAAATAGTTCCGGGTGCTGCAGTGGGGGAAATTCCGCCGCAAGACGAGGTGATCCAAATTTGTGCTTCTGACATCCAGCAATCAATGATGGCCCCAAAATCCAGGTAATCATCCGAGCAAAAATCGGTGCGTACGTCCCAGTAAGCGGAAACATCCCATGGTGTGGTTCCCCCGGGAAATGTAACATTCAGGGTGTTTGAACAAGAGGAAGGTGATGGCAGTGAACCCATTAAATTATTCGCTGAAGAAATAGGTCCGACAACAGTGACCAGCGGATCAACTGTAATTGGATATACTTTTTCCGGATCATTCAATTGGGAAGAATCACATAAAATTTCAAGATTACTTCCGTTTAATGTATATGGATTGATCCAGGAGTTTTTATTCCCGGAAGCATCATGACACCTTGCCAGGTTGAATTTTATTTCAGCTTCTCCGGTATAAATATTTTCAAAAATTACCGGGCCGTTTGCAACCAATCCGCTTGTATGGATAAAACCATTCAAATGGTCAGGAATGTCAAGCTGGTCAATAAAAGTAAGCTGCTTTACATGCAGGTTCTCCCGGATAATGAAATCCGATTTGATGCCGCCTTCCATAAAGATGATTTTTAGATCAATTCCGGGAAAAACATCCGTGATATAGGCTCCTTCGTTCCCAATGGTGATCTGTGCCCAGTTTGATTGGTAAACAGAAACGGAATTGTCCGTGTTAACGACTCTAAGCTTGTAATTGTTGAAGGAAAAATAGACTTCTCCCAGTTTGAAAGAGGTACGTTTGCCGGCAACATCCAGAGTTGTTAGGCAAGCTTGCGTTCCGGATTCATAAAGCTGGGGAGAAACAGCATGAAGTGTAGGATCAATAGCGCGCCATAACCCATCTTTAAGCAGATTGATAGGACCAGCCGCTTTTTCTATGTAAAAATAAGTCGGGTTATCCAGATCGATGTAATAACGGGAATCATAAGTCCTTTTGCTGATGTCTTCTACCACATTCTTACCGTATGGAGCACCAAAAGTCAATTTTCCGAAATCCGGATGCGTGTGAAAACTTTCCGGATTGTATTTTTTTCCGTTTTCTGATGAATAGGTGCGCGGATGAATGAAATCAATGTTTGCTGACATTGGTTCAAAAATATTTACCTGTGCCAGAGACTGAAGCAGAAAAGATCCTGTGAAAATTACGCAAAGAGTCAATTTATTCATAGTAGTAGCTGTTGTAGTAGCATATTGCCATTCAGGCAATTAATGGGGTAAAAGTATATTTTTTTTGAGTGAACAGCTATATTTTTCCTGTTAAAAAAATATTGATATATCATTGATTTTCAACCGGAAGGACTTGCTTTTCAGAAAGTATGAGGCTTATCAGGCATTCAAAAATGGATTGCTTACCTTTGTAAAAAATTTCCCGCATGACATTTCACGATCTGAATATTAAGAAACCGATCTTAACGGCTTTAGATGAGCTTGAATATACTACACCAACTACTATTCAATCAGCTGGATTTTCAGTGATGATGTCCGGAAAGGATGTGATCGGATTGGCTCAAACCGGTACGGGAAAAACCCTTGCTTACCTGCTTCCGATGCTTTCGTTGTGGAAGTTTTCGAAAGAACCGCATCCGCAGATACTGATCATTGTTCCCACCAGGGAATTGGTGGTCCAGGTAGTGCGTGAGGTCGAAAAACTGACGCCATATATGAATGTCGTTGTCGGTGGAGTTTACGGTGGAGCGAATATCAATACNNACAGCCAATGGTTCTTTGCAGTTGAAACACGTCAAAAAAGTGGTTATTGATGAAGTGGATGAAACGTTGAACCTTGGATTCAGACCGCAATTGATGCGCATTTTTGAATTGCTTCCGGAAAAAAGACAGAACCTGTTGTTCTCGGCAACACTTTCGGAAGAAGTAGAGGCTTTTCTCGATAGTTATTTTGACAATCCGGTGAGAGTTGAAGCTGCTCGTGCAGGAACTCCGCTTGAAAAGATCAGGCAGGAAGCAATTGCAGTTCCGAATTTTACTTCCAAAGTCAACTTACTCAAGCATCTGCTTGCAGAAAATAAAGAAATGACCAAAGTGCTGGTTTTTGTCTCTTCGCGTGTCTTAGCAGAAAAATTATTTGATGAGCTGGAGCCGATTTTGAATGTCGAATTAGGAATCATCCACTCACAGAAAGCACAAAATTTCCGATTCAACACCGTTAATCACTTTGAGAATGGTATTTACCGGGTATTGATTGCTACGGATTTGATCGCTCGCGGTATTGATGTGACTGACGTGACACATGTTTTGAACTTTGATATTCCGGATAATGTCGAAAATTACATCCACCGGATTGGTAGAACCGGGCGTCAGGATAAAGAAGGGCATGCAATCAGTTTTGTTACGGAGAAGGATAAGGAATTCTTTGGCCAGATCGAAGCCTTCATGAATAAACAGGTAGCAATCAGCGAATTTCCGGATGAGGTGGAGTTGTCCGAACTGATTTTGGAGTTCGAGAAGCCACAGGTTGCTATGAAAAACACCCTGGTGAAAACACCTTCCAAAGATGAGGCAGGGCCTGCATTCCACGAAAAGAAAGCNNGATGCAGGAGAAATACGGGAAACCAAAAAAACGGGGAAGTAAGAAGAAATAAGTTTACTTTCGAACTCTTTTTGTAAGCAGTTTACGCACGGGTTTTTCGAATACCAGGTATACAATGCCTGAGAAAATGACCAGTATCAATACATACGGCCAAAAGATTTCGGTATCTTTTTTACCAATCATTCCCGGTACGTATTGTTGACAAATCAACAGCACGATGTACTGGAAAATGTAGACTGAATAACTGATTTCGCCTAAAAATTGGAGTGGTTTCCAGGAAAGCATGTTTTTTACTCTCCCATGTATGAGTGAAAAGGCAACGATAAGGAGCGCAAAATACAGAGCCATATAACCGTTTTGCCGGAAATTTTCATGATCTGGTTTGTCGCGGTACATGCCCCACAAGNNTCCTGCACACACACCGATCAAAAAGGTTGAGACATGCAGTAATGGGAAAAAATTTACGAAGAGTTTGGGCGCTTTTTCTGTCATTAAAAAATCGATGGTTACGATATTCAAATACCAGGAGACAAGTGCCAGGACCAGTATGGAGGTGTTTTTGAGTCGGGATATGTTGAAATAGATCCATGGAAAAATGAGGTAAAAAAAGGCTTCAACGGATAATGACCAGGCAGGAAAATTAATGTTCGCGGCAATTTTATAGTTCCAGGATTGGAGTAAAAAAATCGAATAATAGTAAGGATCAGTTTGCCATTCAAGGGGAATATCGGGATTGTATTTAAATTGAAGTATAAAAAATAGAAGAACGGATAACAGGTAAACCGGATAAATTCTTGCAAACCGCCGCTTCCAAAACGACTTCCGCTCAATCTGGTCGGGTAATTGGTCGTCTTTTGCATTCGAAATGACCAAAATGAACCCCGATAATACAAAGAAGTAGGTGATTCCGTTAATAAGGTCTCCTCCAAATCGTGAAATGTAATGCGTATTCAGTGGCCAATTGAATAATCCGAAATGCAGGACGACAATGGACATACTGGCTAAAAAGCGGGTAAAGGTGAGCTGAGGTATTTGCACTGGTAGTTCTTTCAGACGAAATTAATGAATAAATCCATCATAAAAAACGTTAAGTGAATCGTTAATTTTAACATTTCACCTACATTCGTCATCTATGATTAAGATTCGGATCAATCTCGTAATTACAGCAGTATGGATTGCCATGCTGGCACTTTTGCTGATCCAGATCTTTCAAACGCTGCAATTGTATGACCGAAAATCGGATGATTTTAAAAGTAAGGTCAATACCGCCCTGGAACGCATAGCGATCCGATACGAGAAAATTGAAGACGTACGCAGGTATTCAAGCCTGATGAGTAAAGATGTATCCGGTCAATACAAAGATGTGCTCAAGGAGGAATTCCAAAACCTGTTCGAAGTAAAAGAATCCATTTCAATAAGAGACACCGTGCTTTCTGTAAAGGGAAAGTTGGAAAATTACCTGATCGTAACCGGGAATAGTTACGATTCCATTTCAGGATTATACTCAAAACAGGAAGTCCTGGCGCGGGATGTGCGGCAAATCCACGAATTATTCGACGGCGGAGGAATGAGCTTGTTCCATAAGGATTCCGTTCGGGCGGCTTATCACCTGGATCAGCGCGTGATGCACAAAATTGTCAAAAAAGCAAAGTACATCAATGAATTGATGGTGGAAACATTTAGGGACAATATGTACCTGGATCCGGAGAAAAGAATCGATTTGAAAATCCTGGATTCGGTGATCCGGAAAGAGCTTGTGACGGATAAACTTCCGGATGATTTCAAGTTTGTGATCGTGGAAGAGAACAATGAACCGGTGAAATTCAAACAGTACCTTGTAAATTACGATGCAAAGCTGGATACTATTAAGACGCATACGACCATATTGTTCCCCAATAAGATTTTGGAAGACAAATTGTTTTTGCATGTGAATTTCCCGAAAAGTAAGTTTTTCGTCCTGAAGTCGATGGGAAGCCTGCTCATCGTGAGTCTCATTCTTGCAGTCTTGATTATCATTACCATTTCGTACATGTTCCGTACTATTTTGACCCAGAAGAAATTATTCGAAATGAAAAACGATTTCATCTCGAATATGACCCACGAGTTTAAAACGCCGATTTCAACTATTTCACTGGCTTGTGAGGCAATGCATGATCCGGCAATGATGGGCGGACAAACAGAAAATGCAGCGCCATTTGTGAAAATGATCCAGGAAGAGAATAAAAGATTAAGCGTTTTGGTGGAATCTATCCTGCAAAGTGCAGTGATCGACCGGGGTGAATTGAAAGTGAAAATGGAACAGGTTCCGGTCGTTGAAATTATTCAATCCGTTGCTAAAACGGCGTCCTTCCGGATTGCCGGTTTGGATGGCGAACTGATCCTCCAAATGCCCAAAGAAGAAGTCTATATTGAGGCAGATCGCATGCATTTTACCAATATGGTGAACAATTTAGTTGATAATGCGATTAAATACAGCAAGGACAAGATCCACGTTACGGTGAAACTGGAAGTTTTTGCCGATCGACTCGAATTGTCCGTGATTGATAAAGGAATTGGAATAAAACGTGAACATATCTCGAAAATATTTGATAAATTGTACCGAGTTCCGACCGGAAACGTTCATAATGTGAAGGGCTTCGGTTTAGGACTAAGTTATGTGAAAGCGCTTTCTGACATGTTCGGATGGAGTGTACATGTGACAAGTCAAGTGGGAGAGGGTTCAGAATTTCGTGTAACAATAAAAAGATAATTATGGCTAAGCAAAAATCAATTTTATTAGCAGAAGATGATGACAATTTAGGTCAATTATTACAGACATTCCTTAAAACGAAAGGTTATCAGGTAGAACTTGCACGTAACGGAAAGCATGCATATGAAAAGTACACAGACGGACATTTCGATTTCTGTATTTTTGATGTGATGATGCCTGAAATGGATGGTTTTACCCTTGCTAAGGAAGTAAGGTTGATCGATCCTAAAATTCCGATCCTTTTCCTGACTGCAAAAGCAATGAAAGAAGATAAACTGGAAGGTTTTGAAAGCGGTGCGGATGATTACATGACGAAACCCTTCACCATGGAAGAGTTATTGGCACGAATCGAAGCAATTTTAAGACGAACAGCTCCTTCTGATAATGATGAAAATGAAATACAGCAAATCGGGAATATCCAGTACGAACCGGTATCGCGCATTCTTCACCTGAAAGAAGAAAATAAAAAGCTCACTACGAAAGAAGGACAGCTGCTTCACCTGTTGTGCAAGAACCGGAACGAAGTGCTCGACAGACAGGCAGCTTTGCGCGCTATCTGGGGAGATGACAACTATTTCAACGGCCGTTCGATGGACGTGTACATTGCAAAACTTCGTAAATTGCTGAAAGAAGATGAGCGTATTGAGATTTTGAATATCCACGGAAAAGGATTCAAATTGATTGTTCACGAATAAGAAACAAGTTCAATAGTTCGGGAAGTTCAAAATTCCAAATAGCTATTGGTGTCAAATTGGAACTTTTGGAACGTTTTTACAGTATATTCGCTTTTGTGATGCGAAAGAGAAACTTAAAGACTCGTCTGCCGCAGTGGACGGGTCTTTTTTCATTTCAGGTGAAAACTGCCTTGTTACTGCTGCTATTAGTTAGCAGACAAGATGCATTTGCTCAGGAAATATTCGCTATCTACTATCCGAGCGGCGATTATAAATTGCTGGAAGATAATAAACAGGAAATCAATAAATACATCTTTTCCCGAAACCTGAAAAAGATCGATAGCCTGCAAGTCATCGGATACGCAGACTCTACCGGAAAGAAACGCCTGAACATGCGGCTTTCCCGTAAGCGGGCAGAAAAAGTCAAAGAGTACCTGGAAAAAATCCTCCCGACTAAAACTCCCGTTTCGAGTTTTGCCCGCGGTGAAGAAAACGCTCTCCGGAATCCAAATGAGAACCATAGAAGGGTGGAGATCCACCTGTTCTTCGCGGGGAAAAGACTGGTAGAAGACTCAACGGAACTTTATGAGTACTTCGGAAATACCAAAACCTGCTTCGTGCTCTCCGATTCGATCATGAAGAACTGCAACATCATCCGTTTTAATGACGGCAGATCCAATATGGTGGTTCTTGAAATGGAACCGCATTTATTCTCTAAAAACCAGGTTTATTACACGCTTACGAAAGGTTCACAATACGCCAAAATCATTAAATGGAAACTGGAAATGAGCGGAGAGGGCTGGTGGCGGCACGAACGTTACAGGGCCATTGTAAAAGAAGCGGATTTCGAAGCTTATGGTGTTCTGACCAAGCGGAAAGTCCAGGTTGATTACAACGAATGCATTATCTGTGAAAAAGACATGGATGCTCCTTTGAAGTTGAAATCCGAATTACTTCCGGAAGTTTATGTCATGCAGCACCTGCAGTTGAGAAAGAAAATGCTGGACGGAGAATACCTGGTAATAGTTCCCCGGGATTACGTTACACCTTCAAGGTCCTATTATTTCGATCGAAATTATGATCAGCCGATTGAATGGCGCACCAGGTTCGGGATCAGGAACAGACCTTATTTTTTCGCAAGTGTTCCGGCGGAATTTCTGAAACATAAAGATTGGAATGTTTACTCCAATCGCTCTACCTGCATTCCAACGGGAGATTCACTAAAGATCAATTATCCCCTGGATACCCTTGGTCCGCATCCATGTCTGCCCGAATCCAGAGGTGGATTGAATGCCCTGGAATATGGGGCGGAAGCTTCCTACTGGAATTACGATTTTCGAGCAGCAGCTATTTCTGCTTACGTGCAGTATTCAGGTACGCGTTTTGAGTACAGCCTGAACGTTGGCGTGGACCTTAAGGCAAGAATCCAGGTGATGGTGAAAACGGATTATGTGATTTTCTCTTTCGATCCTTACAAGCAAACATTTATAGGAAATGCCAACCGGTCAATGATCCACGATTTTCACCCCACATTGGCTGCCTATGCGGGAACAAACCTGACTTTCCTGAATGACCGTTCAAATGCCGGGCTAATTCATGCTTTGTACATCGGTGCGGCTTACAAGAACAATCCGTTTTCGTTTGCATTCGACCGTTTCTACACGAATGTGGGGATTTCTACGAATTACTTCCATTCCGGCGGATTGAACTTTTCATTGTACTTGCAAATCGGCGTGAAATTTAAGATCTAGGATGGATTGGTTTCCTAACCGTTAAACACAATACTGTGCAATTCGTAATTACTCCCCAATCACTTTCGCACTGACGTTTGTCGTGATTGCGTCTTCAAAAGCGTTCGCTTTTTCTTATCTTTGCAAAAGAAAATTGAAATTATGATTCGTCTTCAAAACTTTATCAACGGAGAAATGCTTGCGCCTGTGAAAGGCCAATACATCGATAATTACGAACCTGCAACGGGTAAAGTTTATGGTGAAATTCCGAATTCTACCGAAGAAGATGTTGAATTGGCCGTTCAGGCGGCTGAAAAAGCATTTCCCGTTTGGTCCAATATGACCAATGAAGAACGTGGAGCAATCATGATGCGGATCAGTTTAGGGATCGAAAAACGTATGGATGAATTCGTGGCTGCAGAATCCCGCGATAACGGAAAACCGCTTTCATTGGCAGCACATGTGGATATTCCGCGTGCTGTTTCCAATTTTCATTTTTTCGCAACCGCAGTTGAACACTTTGCCTCCGAATCGCATTACATGGAAGGAATGGGAATCAATTACACCACCCGCAAACCGATCGGAGTAGTGGGTTGTATTTCTCCCTGGAACCTTCCTTTGTATTTGTTCTCCTGGAAAATTGCGCCGGCTTTGGCTTCGGGGAACTGTGTCATTGCAAAACCTTCTGAGATTACGCCATACACGGCTTATTTGCTGAGTGAAGTGGTAAAAGACAGCGGTATGCCGGCAGGTGTACTGAATATCGTTCACGGTTTAGGCCAGCATGCCGGAGATGCAATCGTGAAACATCCGAAGATCAAGGCAATTTCATTTACCGGTGGAACTAAGACAGGTGAGTACATTGCCAGAACCGCCGGACCGATGTTCAAGAAATTATCACTGGAACTGGGCGGAAAGAACCCGAACATCATTTTTGCGGATTGTGATTTTGATGAAATGATTAAAACAACGGTACGTTCTTCTTTTGCCAATCAGGGGCAGATCTGTTTATGCGGATCCCGGATTTTCATCGAACGAAGTATTTACGATAAGTTCAAAACAGCTTTTGTAGACCGTGTAAATCAATTGACGGTATCCAATCCTTCTGATCCGAACGCAAAAATGGGAGCTGTTGTTTCCAAACCGCACATGGAGAAAGTACTTTCGTACATTGATTTGGCAAAAGAAGAGGGCGGAACAATCCTTACAGGCGGAAAACGGGTGATCTTAGACGCTCCGTACAGCGAGGGTTATTACATCGCTCCGACAGTAATCGAAGGCCTTTCATACGACTGCAGAACGAACCAGGAAGAAATCTTCGGACCGGTAGTGACCCTGACACCTTTCGATACTGAAGAAGAGGTCCTTATGATGGCCAACAGCACACAATATGGACTGAGTGCGACTATTTGGACGTCCGACTTGAAAAGAGCGCACAGAACAGCAGATAAAGTGCAGGCCGGGATTGTTTGGATCAACTCCTGGCTGGTTCGTGATCTGAGAACACCATTCGGAGGAGTAAAAGCATCCGGAGTAGGAAGAGAAGGCGGCTGGGAAGCACTGCGTTTCTTTACCGAAGCGAAAAATGTGTTTGTTCCTTATTAATGCAAAATGATTCCCCCTTTAAATAATTGATTATAAAGTAATTCGTAATTCGTAATTCGTAATTCGTAATTCGTAATTCGTAATTCGTAATTCGTAATTCGTAATTCGTAATCATCTTTTAAGCTTCCCCTTCCGGAGCAGGCTCGCAACTTCGAATTCTAAAGAACCATAAATCTCTTTTTTCTTTAGTGAGTCGATATGAAACAAAATATCCGTTCCGCGATAATTCCATAATCCGTTGCAGGAAGATCCGGTTGTCACTTTAGGGGATTTCCCGGCGGTGTAAGCACTGATGCTTTTCGGAAGTATATTGAGTGTTAACGGAGGAGAAAACAGGAAATGATAGTATTTCCCCTGTTTGGTCACAATTCCTTTTGCAAACAGTGCAGAAACCAATTTTTGCCCGTTTTCATTGACAGAAAATAACAGCGAATATCCGGGAACAGCTACCTTATTGATTTTATGGACTTCTACCGGATTAAATTCCTCATCATAACCGATTTCCACGACTTCTTCNNCTGACTTTTCTCCCAAGTCCAACTATCCATTTGTAAAGCGGTCCGTTCGGATCTTTTTTGAATTCGGAAATATCCAGGTGAATATCCAAAGCTTTCGTAGAATGTTTACTCCGTTCAAAACTCATTCCTGACTCCTTCTCTTTTATTTTAAGCGGGGCACTGGAATGCAGGTAAGTTTTGAGCCTGATATTGGATGAATCACTATCGTGTGCGCACAGCGCATAATCCAACCCGAATTTCCGCAGCCTCGGTGAATGGGAATAAAGCACAATATCTTCATCTTTAAAAATAGGGTTCTTCAGGAATTTCTCCCAGGAAGTTTCGATGTCTCCTTCGTGCGCAAAAATGGCTTTTCCAATCCGTCTTTTGATCCGGGAACCTTTGTAGACCAGGAGATAATCCTTGTCATAAAAAATATACAGTCCGAGTTCGTCGATTTTCTTGACCTTCCGGTTGTAAACAAGAGTGTCGGAAATGTGAGTAAATTGTTCCAATCGGGTTAAACCGTTTTTAATCTTGGAACTGTCCATAACGGTGACAAAAGTTCCCCATTCGTCTTTTCCGTTTGAGAAGAAATAACCGGTACTTTGAATATCGATCCCGATACCCTTAGCCTGTCCAAGCAGGAAATCATAAGTCATGTATTCCCGGAAAGGGACTTTATTCTTAAACATCAGGGAGTTTGTTTCCCGAGCGATATTCAGCAAATTGTACCTTCCAACGATCTCACTTTCGGGAAGGCGGTCCAGCAGGCTTGGGGGCGGGTCCGGAGCAAACAGGCGCGGACGGATATAGAGGAATAGAGCCAATGCTGCACACAGCAATGCGATTAACATAACTTTATTTCCTACCCCTTCGGTTTTCATGTTATCTTGTCGTAGATACCAGGTAAGCGGTGTTTACTAAGTCCAATAAGTATTTTCCTGCATTGTCGTAAGTCCCGTCGAAGCTGTACGTCAAATTGTATGTTGTTTTCTGACGGGTTGTTTTGGATGAAATGACTTCCACTTCTCCTTTTTTACCTTTCATAGAAGCCAGTACGTCAAAACGATGGTCATTTAAGATTGTTTCAGGCAAACGGTTGATCATATCTCCCAGGTTCATATACGCATAAATAGATCCGCTTTTCGCTGCGTTTTTCACCTGTTTTCCGGTAATTGCCTCTGCACCGTATCCGTTGGAATGGTTTTTCGCCAGATCCTCATCATTGGTGAAAATAAATAATCCGTTTTTATTGATCATGTATAACGGAACGGAGTTCAGGATTGCTTCTTCGTACACCCAGTAATCTCCCATGTTCTTGAATTGGGATGTGATACGCGACATGTGTTTCAGGATCTTGTTCGGGACATCGGGGCGGCCTGTTGTAAATCCTAATGTGAAAACAGGCATATCTTCTTCCGCCTCTATTTCCTTCTCGCCGTACTCAAACGTTTCTTCGTCGTAGAAAAACTCTACACGTTTTGTTTTCACACGTTTAATTCCGTTAAAAGTACCGAACATACTTCCTTTGTAAGTATTGAAAACTTCATCCGTGTTAATGAAATCGTTCAATAATTCGATGGTCAGCACATTGGCGGAAATGCGTGCATTCTTTTCTTCGCTCAGGATCGGCATAATAACTTCATAAGCCTTTTCGTAGCCTTTCTTCAAATCGATCTTGTAAGTAAAGAATCCTGTATTGTTGTTCGGGATGTATTTCAATACGTTTTTATCAAATTTTGCACTGTTCAATTCTTCGTAAATACTTCCCAATCCATCACCGTAATTAGCTTCCACTTTCAGGTCGATGGATTTTTGGTTCAAAACGATATCGCCCAGCATGACATTTCCGGTATACAATTCGTTTAGATCCCGGTATAAGTCAGGGAACATTGCCTGCAGGTAGAACAAGCTGTTCGTGTTTTTGAAATTCCGGCTGTTGTCCAGGTAAAAGATTCCGTCCGAAGGATGCGTTAATTGCGCTGCCAAACGCGTGTCCTGTGCTTTCAGGTTCAGTTTTTTGGCAAAAAGTTCTTCGGTAATCAATTCCAGTCGCTTTCGGGAGTATTCGGATTCGATACTGTCTCGTAATTCGTAGTAATTCTTGAAAAGATCATTTGTTTCATCTACTGCGATTGGGGTTTCGTCCACTTCTTCCTCGATAATCTCTTCTACTTCATCACCGTCTTCATTCAAGGTAGGGTCATCATCTGTGAATTCCTCTTCGTCATATTCGCCCATCGGTTCTTCGTCGAAGTACTCATCTTCATACCAGGGAAGTTCTAATCCCCTTGAAGTCCAGATAGAATCTGTGATTTCAGTCAATTTGTCCTGATCTGTATCTACACGTATCAGCAAGCCCAAATTGCCCTGGATCATTAAATGATTGAAGTAATTATTGTAATATTCCGTTCCTGCAACTAAACTTTCTTTTCTGTCAAAGTCATCGAATACCGTGAAAAGCTTTTCTTTATCAGTGATCCCGAAAGTAAACCCTGAAATCTCAAATTCCGGATTTTTCCCGTAGAAAATATTCATCTTCTGGTTGAAGTCGATTCCGGCATCTTTCAAGGTTTTTCCCTGGGTAGAACCATCAAATAATTCAGACTGCAATTCAGTCATGAAATCATAAGAAACCAATTCATCCATGGATACCTTCTGAAGAATGGAAATATTGTTCAGACTAAACACAGTAACTGCGTCTTTAGGAATGATATCTTCAGATTTCTGTCCCCATGAGATCGCTCCCAAAAGGGTTATCGGAATTAAGATTTTAATTTTCATAAACAGATGAATGAACGGATTCTACACGAAAGTAAAATCATTTTTTGAATTGAAAACGCTATTTGGTTTATCAACGGGTATTTGGTTGATAACTTGTGTTAAAATGAAGTCTTTTTCGAACAATCTGCAAAAAACTAGTTTGAAATAACAAAGGTACTTTTCAGGATGGAAGGATTTGTTCCAACCGAATAAGTAGTTGATTCGATCAAACCTGCTACTTTCGACGGAGAAATTTTTGCCTGCGGATTATCACATTTTGCAATCGGTTTGTCAAAGCGAGAAACACAGGTGTATTTTCCTTTTTTCAACTTTTCCTGGTCTTCCGCTTTCATTTTTTGGATGACACTTTGAAAATTCGGAACAATGCGTGTGAGTGTTTTTCCGTCCCAGGTAAGCCAGTTCTCATTCAGGGCCGGATCGTTTTTTTCCTTGATCTCTTCTTTGATAATTTCACGAATGCCGCTTTGTAGGTCTGAAACAGATTCGAAATCAACAATAATCTTGAAAATAAAATTATCGAAATCGGATTCTACCCGAACATTGGAAATTCCTTCTTTCTCCTGCAGTTTATTGCGGTAATATTCAATTTTCTCCCTGATTTCAGGGATTTTGGGAATGCGTTTTCCGTCTACGCTGTCCAAAGCAAGAATCGAATTGATCTTTACCTTGCTTGCGCTCATGTTTACGGTATATTTATAAGTACCGGTCCCGTCAGCGTGAAGGGTAATATCATCCCAAATATCCACGCACGACGAAAGTGCAAGAATCAGAAACCCAATTAGAAAAATACGCATAAGTCAAATTTCAGGTGTAAAAATACAGAACTGGACGAAGCAAAAACAGTACCAACTAAGAAATCTTTCTATTGAGTGAAAGAAATGTGGTTTTCCGTAATGGTCAATGTGGCTTTCCTCCCGCAAATAAGAGCACGATTGTCTGCAATATGACCAACGGGAGCGTCAAATGCAATCGGAAATGAGCGGTACCTGGTGTGCTCCAGGATTAATTCTTCCACGTTCCATTGAGTTGGTTTTGCAGTGTCTTTTAAGTCGGTCATCCCGCCAACAATCAGCCCTGCAATACGGTCAAATACACCCGCAAAGCGGAAAGCCCAAAGCATGCGGTCCAAATGATAGACTTGTTCTCCGATATCTTCAATAAATAGAATGGCATGTTCGTAATTCGGGGAATAGGGAGTTCCCAGTAAGGAATAGAGAATTGATAAGTTTCCTCCGACTACATTTCCGGTTGCTGTTCCGGGTTTATGCGAAACGCTGGTCTGCCAGGTGTAGGCATTCGGTATTCCACCAAGCACATTCAAAAGTGACTCCAGGGATTCCGGGGTATTCTCCCGGAAATTCAAAGGCATTGTGGTGTGAGCTGTTTCAATGCCAAGTTTCAAACCTAAGCAGTGGAAATTGGTAATATCGGAAAAACCCAATATCCATCTTGGTTCACGAAGCAGGTTCGCCCAATTCACAAGATCAAACAACCGGATTGCTCCGTAACCGCCCCGATTGCAGATAATTGCTTTGACATCCGGATGATCGATCGCCCATTGCAGATCTGCTGCTCTTTCCATATCCGTTCCGGAAAAATAGCGGTATTCGTTTGCCGAATGCGGGGCAACAAGCACTTTAAAGCCGTGCTCTTCGAAATACGCTTTTGCGAAATCAATGTGGGTCGCTTCAATCGCTTTTGCAGGAGAAACCAATGCAATAACATCGCCGGGAACCAATTTCGGAGGACAAATCATATCCAAATTTAATTGAAATAAACGTAAAAATGTAGGGGCGCGATTAATCGCGCCCCTACATTTTAATATCAAAAATTAATTTGCCTATCCGTTAATCGGTCCCATCACCACCATTTTTTCCATAGTTGGTGTCGGGCTTCCGCCCATTTTTTCCAGTGTGATGGCAAAAGCAGTAATGTTTTGTGCATTTACGTCGAATGGTTCTGTCATTTGCTCCACTTCGTCGTAGTTGAAAAGTCCAACGGAAACTGGCTTTCCGTCAGCGATCACCCACAATTGGTATTGCATATTTGCCGGCGGAGGTGTGATTTTTTCCGCATGCATCACCGCTTTTTTCATGTCCTTGCTCCACATGACTTTCACGGTTGCTTCCGGTTCCATAGCGGTTCCGGTCATTTTTACTGTGCGCATGCTTTCTGCTGCAAGAACTTCCTGGACGGTTTGTAAATGGTCTTTTTCTACAATCATTGCCTGTAGAATCTGATCGTTCTTCAACTGGTCTTTTTCCATAGAAGCCATGATGTTGTCCAGGCGTTTCACTTCACGGTTTGATAAGAACCAGAGTGCACCGATCCCAATAGTCATGATCAAAGAGGCTGCAGCCATCATTTTCCACATCGGGCTCACTCCTTTCACTTCCGGAGTGGAGTTCATCGCAATGATTTTTGCGTCTTCCTTTTTAGCGGGAGCTTTTTCCTGTGGTGTTTCGGCAATGGTTTTCAACAGGGATGCACGAACGGAAGGATCAGGTGCCTGGGCACTTTCAAGCATCATTTCTTCGCAGCGTTTTTGAACGCGGATGAACTCAGCCTGAATTTCCGGGTAGATTTTAGACAAGCACGCTACCTCCTGAACTTCCTGTGGGGAAGCAAGACCGAGCGTTACCGACTCCAAAATTCCTGATGCTATGTATTCGTTTATATCCACAATATCAATACTATAAACCATTTTCTCAACTCCGCCATGGCAGCGCGNNNNTCTATCATTGTCTGTTGTTCTGCAGGTAGGCGATCGACCAATTGTCTTAAACCGATGGCACTCACATTCTGCTGAACAGTTGTTGAGCTACTTACGACAGTCTCTAATGTTTGGATTTCAGATTTCGCTTCTTTTTTCAATTTTCGCAGTGCGTCAATGGAAGTATTCCGTGCAATATTGAGCATCCAGGTGAAAAAGCTGCCTTTGGTATCATCATACATTTGGATGTTTTTCCAGACCTTGATAAAGGTGTCCTGGAGTACATCCTGTGCAATTGCTTCATCCGTAATGAACCGGTTGATGACACCGTTAATTGCCCCGCAATAGCGATCATAGACTTCTCCGAAAGCAGTTTGGTCTCCCGCTTTTACTTTTTGAACCAAGTCATTAATCTCTATGCTATTCAATGAATCCAACGAAACGAATTTAATTATAAATAATTGAAAAGTTTTGGCAGTAAGGGTGAAAAATTTTTCGCCCTTACTCTACATGCAGGCAGATTCCGAAATCCAACAGGAAATTAGTAACTTTGCATCTGTTTTGAAAAATCCCTTTAATCGATTTAAAGTTTATGAGTCAGAAGTATAACGAGTATTCAGGGCTGAACCTGCCGAATGTTGCGCAGTCAGTTCTTGAAAAGTGGAAAAATGAGCGCGTTTTCGAAGCTTCCGTGTCTACACGTGAAGGGGCTGAGCCGTTTGTTTTCTTTGAAGGGCCGCCATCAGCAAACGGGCTGCCGGGTATTCACCACGTAATGGCTCGTTCGATTAAAGATATTTTCTGCCGCTACCAAACCCTGAAAGGGAAACAAGTAAAGCGTAAGGCCGGATGGGACACGCATGGATTGCCTGTGGAACTGGGTGTGGAAAAAGAACTGGGAATCACCAAAGAAGATATCGGGAAGAAAATCTCGGTAGATGATTACAATAAAGCGTGTCGTGAGGCAGTAATGCGCTACACGGATATCTGGAACCGTCTGACGGAAGAAATGGGTTACTGGGTGGATATGGACGATCCGTACATCACTTACGACCCGAAATACATGGAATCCGTTTGGTGGTTGCTTGGTCAATTGTACGAAAAGAATTTATTATACAAAGGATACACGATCCAGCCGTATTCACCGATGGCAGGAACCGGTTTGTCGTCCCACGAATTGAATCAGCCGGGTTGTTACCGCGATGTGAAAGACACCACCGTTGTTGCGCAGTTTAAAATATTGGATGGACAAAAATTGCCGTTCCATGACAAGGTAGGTACGCAAGGCCTTGCGTACCTACTTGCATGGACCACAACTCCATGGACTTTATCTTCCAATACCGCTTTGTGCGTTGGACCGAATATTGATTATGTTTTGGTTTCGACTTTCAATCCTTATACCCACGAACCGATTCAGGTTGTTTTGGCGAAGGATTTGGTGAAAAACCATTTCGGGAAAGGTTTTGTTGCGGTTGAAGATGCATCCGGATTGGAAGGATATGATAAATCCGGGAAAAATATTCCATTTGTTGTATTGGGCGAATGCAAAGGTTCTGACCTGGTCGGAATCCGTTACGAACAACTTTTGAAAGGAGCTTTGCCTTACGAAAATGCAGATCAGGCATTCCGTGTAATCTCCGGAGATTTCGTAACTACTTCGGATGGTACGGGAATCGTACACATTGCGCCTACTTTCGGTGCAGATGATGCGCGTGTGGCTGCTGAAGCAGGTGTTCCTGCCATGCTGGTACTGGATGAAAAAGGTATCCCTGTTCCGTTGGTCGACCTGCGCGGC
>DJFP01000050.1:1307-5613 GCA_002432565.1 Flavobacteriales bacterium UBA5869 | reverse complement strand
ATCCCTGTTACGATCAAGGTCATCCACATGGATAAGTTATCTGCAAACAAGCGTGCATTCAAAGAGAATGAACTCGTTTTGATCATTGTGAACAAATGAACGGTTACCGGTTCACCGTCCTGAACGCTCATAAAAGCCATCAAAGCAAGGACAAACGAAATCGCCATTACACCGGTTCCGATCGTTCCTACAACCACTTTTGAAAGCGATTTCCCGATTGTACCGTTAATAAACGCCCCAATTAGTGGAAGCAAAAGAATCAAAGGCAGTAATTGTGATACCGACATGTTTTAGTTTTTTAATTTATTAAACAATCGAATATCTGTTGAGCGTGTATTCCGGTAAAGCAATACCAAAATCGACAGACCCACTGTAGCTTCAGCGGCCGCAACCACCATGATGAAGAACACGAAAAGCTGTCCGTCTGCCTGCCCAAAATATGTTGAGAACGCTACCAGTAATAAATTCACCGCGTTGAGCATTAATTCAATGCACATCAATAGAATGATNNTTTCTGTAAAGCACACCGAATACACCAATCACGAACAATGCCGTAGCAAGGACCATGTAGTGCTCGATCTTTACACCTGATTCAAATAATGTCGCTAATAACATATTACTCTATAGTTTGTTTTTCACGTTTTGCTAAAAGAACTGCTCCAACCATTGCTGCAAGGAACAACACGGAAGAAACTTCGAAAGGAAGTACGTACTTGGTAAAGAGCACTTTCCCCAGGTTTTCTACCAATCCCACTTGTTGAGAATTCGTATCGATCATCGGAGCTGCAAGAATGGCATCGCGCATAGCTGCAACTACAACCAGGAACAATCCGCCTCCGGCAATAGCAGCACCAATAGTCATCAAAGGTGAGTGTTTCGGTTCGTTTTCTTTATTCAGGTTCAACAACATCAATACGAACAGGAATAATACCATAATGGCCCCCGCGTAAACAATGATGTTTACGATTGCGATAAACTGGGCATTCATCATCACGTAATTCGCAGAGATCAGGAAAAACGTAAGTACTAAGTAAAGTACACTTCTCACCGGGTGCTTACTCAAAACAACCATCAATGCTGTTCCGATTGTTAATCCACCCAGGATGTAAAATAGAATATCCAAACTCATTACGCAGGTCTTTTTCCGGTTAATTGTCTCTTACTAATGTCCACACGCTGATCAACCGGTTCTACCAGTTTATCTTTTCCGTAGATGAAGTCGTTGCGCTCGAAATAAGTAGGAACGATGCGATCCGTCAGGAAAATAGCTTCCTTCGGACATGCTTCTTCGCACAGCCCGCAGAAAATACAACGCAGCATGTTGATCTCATAGGTTGAAGCATACTTTTCTTCTCTGTACAAGTGCTCCTCGCCTTTTTTACGCTCTTCGGAAGTCATGGTAATTGCTTCTGCCGGACATGCGACTGCGCACAATCCGCAAGCCGTACAATTCTCTCTTCCCTCTTCGTCACGCTTCAATACGTGCTGTCCGCGGTAAACCGGTGCAAACTCGCGTTTTACTTCCGGGTACTTCACGGTATTGTGTTTCTTGAAAACATGCTTCAGGGTAATCATCATACCACTCCAAATAGCTGGGAAGTACATTTTCTCCATGAAGGTCATCTTCTTGTTCGAAACAACTTTTTTACGATTTGATAAACTTTCCATTCGAATATTTATAAGCTATTTCCGGTTTTCGTCTTTTCCGGGGATGTATTCACCCCCAACGGCTGTTCGATTTTTGCATTGCTTGCAGACTCGTTCGATTTGTCCTTTGAGAACCATCCTTCGGTGTAAGCAATCACTACTCCTGTAATCAACAAGTTGATCAATGCAATCGGGATCATTTTTTTCCAACCGATGTGCATCAGCTGATCGTAACGGAAGCGCGGCAATGTCCAGCGGATCCACATGAATACGAAAATGAAGAAGAATGTTTTAGCGAAGAAAACCAATGTTCCAAGAATTGCTAACGTGTTTCCTGAGAAGTAGTCCATTCCAGGGAAGTTGTAACCTCCGAAGAACAATGCGGAGATGACAGCACAAGAAATGAACATGTTCACGTATTCCGCGAAAAGGAAGAATCCCAGTTTCATAGCACCGTATTCGGTGTGGTAACCACCGATCAGCTCGGATTCACATTCCGGTAAGTCGAACGGAGCACGGTTACATTCTGCCAAAGCCGTGATTAAGAATACCACGAAACAGATCGGCTGCTTGAATACGTTCCAGGAGAACCATCCGTCCTGCCAGAAACCATGCTGCTGGTCAACAATTTCGCGAATGCTTAAAGATCCTGTCATTAAAACAATGGTAATTACAGAAACTCCCATTGCTAATTCGTAAGAAATCATCTGGGAACTTGCACGAATCGCTCCGAATAAGGCGAATTTATTGTTGGAAGCCCAGCCTCCGATCATGATTCCGTAAACCCCGATAGAAACCGCTCCCATAATGAAGAGAATCCCAATGTTTACATCTGCAACCTGCAGGGAAATCGTTTCACCGAATAATTTCAGATCCGGTCCCCATGGAATCACCGCACCCGTAATAAGTGAAGTGAACATGGCAATTCCCGGCCCGATAATAAATAACCACTTATCGGCATTCGTCGGACGAAAATCTTCTTTAAAGAACATTTTCCCCCCATCGGCCAAAGGCTGAAGCAAACCAAACGGTCCCGCTCTGTCCGGTCCGATACGGTCCTGCATCCAGGCAGCAACTTTTCGCTCCATCAGAGTCAGATAAGCCGCTATTCCCAGTGTTACTGCAAATAAAACAACAACTATGATTAATTTTATGATCATCTTACTTTCCTGTTAGTTTTTTGGTTTCGAGACGTTCGTCAACGACATATTGATTTTGAGCGATCACGGAATGACGATTAATCACACGTGGTCCTTCAATCTTCCACTTCGTTTTATCTTTCTTGTCGAAACGGCATTCGTTACAAATCCAGGCTGTTTTCCCGTCGATGTCTTCGATCTCCCCGTATTTGTCCTTACGGCCCGTTACCCGGTAAATCTCATCTCCGAACATCCAAACCACTGCTTTTCCGGCACATTTCGTACACTCGCAAGAAGCTTCCATCGGTTTTAAGAACCATACACGGCTCTTGAAGCGGAATGTTTTATCTGTCAATGCTCCTACCGGACAAACGTCAATTACGTTTCCTGAGAAGTCATTATCGATTGCTTTCTCAATGTATGTTGAAATCTCAGCATGATCTCCACGGTGCATCACACCGTGAACACGCTGATCTGTCAATTGATTTGCCGTGTAAACACAACGGTAGCAAAGAATACAGCGATTCATGTGTAATTTGATCTTATCACCGATATCGATCGGGTCGAATGTTCTGCGTTTCTCTTCGTAACGTGTTCCTTCTTTTCCGTGCTCGAATCCAAGATCCTGCAAATGACATTCTCCGGCCTGGTCACAGATCGGACAATCCAGCGGGTGGTTGATTAACAAAAACTCAGTAACTGCCGCACGGTTATCGTACACACGCTCTGAGGTTTTGTTTTTCACTACCATTCCGTCCATTACCGGAGTTGAACACGATGCAACCAATTTGGGCATAGGGCGCGGATCTGCAGCAGAACCTGCGGCTACTTCCACCAAACACGTTCTACATTTTCCACCGCTTCCCTGCAGCTTGCTGTAATAGCACATTGCAGGAGGAACTACATCTCCACCGATCTTACGAGCAGCATTCAGGATGGTTGTTCCCGGTTCTACTTCTACTTCGATATCGTCAATGATAACTTTTACCATAATGGATCTTATTTTATACTAAAGGCATGTGATTTGACGCAATTCCGAAGTTGCGTTTTACCGCTTCATCCGGGTGGGTCACGTGCCATTCAAATTCTTCTCTAAAATGACGAATTGCTGCTGCTACCGGCCATGCTGCTGCATCACCCAGCGGACAAATCGTATTTCCTTCTATTTTTTTGTTGATCTCTGCCAACAGGTCGATGTCGTGCATGTGACCTTGTCCGTGCTCCAAACGGCGAAGTACTTTCTCCATCCATCCGGTTCCTTCACGGCAAGGCGAACATTGTCCGCAAGACTCGTGTGCGTAGAAACGCGCAAAGTTCCAGGTATTTCTAACGATACACTGATCCTCATCAAATACGATGAAACCTCCCGAACCCAGCATCGATCCGGAAGCAAAACCTCCTTCAGCCAAACTTTCGTAAGTCATCAAGCGATCTGTTCCTTCGGCTGTTTTGGTGATCAGGTTTGCAGGCAAGATCGGAACGGAAGATCCACCCGGCACACAAGCCTTGATTTTCTTCCC
>DJFP01000050.1:0-1244 GCA_002432565.1 Flavobacteriales bacterium UBA5869 | reverse complement strand
GGAACAACTGCTGCGATAGATTCTACGTTGTTTACTACGGTTGGACATCCCCACAAACCTTTTACAGCCGGGAATGGCGGCTTGATACGCGGATTTCCGCGCTTTCCTTCCAATGATTCGATCAGGGCAGTTTCCTCACCGCAGATATAAGCTCCACCTCCGGGTGCAATCGCTAAATCCAGATCGTATCCGGAGCCTAAGATATTTTTTCCAAGGAATCCGTTTGCGTATGCTTCGGCAATTGCTTTTTCCACAATTTCCAACACCCACATGTATTCTCCGCGGATATAGATGTACGATTGGTTACATCCCAAAGCGTATGAAGAAACGATCATTCCTTCGATCAGCAAATGCGGGATCTTTTCCATTAAGTAACGGTCCTTGAAAGTTCCGGGCTCGGATTCGTCGGCATTACACAATAAGTAACGCGGCACTCCTTCCGGTTTTGCCAGGAAAGACCATTTCATCCCTGTTGGGAATCCGGCTCCACCACGACCTCTCAGTCCGGAAGCCTGAACTTCTTCCACCACATTTTGCGGCGACATCGTTTTCAAAGCCTTTTCTACAGAACGGTAACCTCCGTTTCTGCGGTAGACTTCAAAAGTCTCGATTCCGGGAACGTTTGCATGTTCCAATAATAATTTTCTTCCCATTCCTATTTATCTGAATGTTCTTTACGCAAGGTGTCCAATAACTCGTCTACTTTCGCAGGAGTCAAATGTTCGTGGTAGTGCTTTCCGCATTGAAGCATCGGTCCGTAACCGCAAGCTCCCAAACATTCTGCAGTTTTCAATGTAAACATTCCGTCTGCTGAAGTCTGACCAACTTTGATGTCTAATTTGTTCTCAATGTATTCGATAATCTGGTCGGAACCAACCAGCATACATGGTCCTGTACGGCACACTTCCAAAACAACTTTCCCAGGTTTCTCAATGTTAAACATGGTGTAGAAAGTTGCCACTTCGTATACTTCGATCGGCTGAATGTTTAACAAGCGGGCTACGTAATTCATAGTGGGAACACTTAACCAGCCGCCAAATTCTTCTTCTGCCAGGTGAAGGATGCGCATCAGGGCACTTTTCTGTTTTCCTTCCGGATACATGTTGATGAAGCGTTGTACTTCCAACAATTTTTCAGCGCTAAACTCCGGTTCAGGCTGATCTGTATAATTATGTGTAACTGATATACTCATCTTATGCGTCCAATTCTCCTGCAATCACGTTCAAACTACTTAAGGTCAATAC
>DJFP01000147.1 GCA_002432565.1 Flavobacteriales bacterium UBA5869 | reverse complement strand
CGCAGTAGTTATTCCGACCATGACAACCCTTAGTTTGCTTCTAGCAGTAGCTCCAATGAGATGGATTCTGAATGCATTCATTGTCACTCTTTTAGTGGACATCACGGTTATTCTTATCGTATAAAAACTTACTACACTAACAGGAAGTAGGGGCAAAAAGTTTTTTGCCCCTACTTTTTATGTATTCAATCCTGCCAATTCCAAAGTTGTCAGTACCTTTGCACCTCCAAAATCGGGAAAAAATATGATCTCAGTAGACAGTGTAACGGTAGAATTCAGCGGGAAAGTTTTGTTCAGTGATGTTTCCTTTGTTATCAATGACACGGATAAAATTGCATTGATGGGAAAGAATGGTGCCGGGAAATCGACCTTATTGAAAATCCTTGCCGGAGTGAACAAAGCGACCAAAGGCGGTGTTTCGGCTCCCAAAGATGCAGTAATTGCTTATTTACCTCAGCACTTGCTTACAGAAGACAATTGTACCGTTTTTGAAGAAACCAGTAAAGCATTTGCAGGTATTTTCGCCATGCGCGATGAGATTGAAGGATTGAACCAGGAATTAACAGTCCGAACGGATTATGATTCGGACGATTATATGAAACTGATCGAACGTGTTTCAGAGCTTAGTGAGAAGTTTTACTCCATCGAAGAGATCAATTACGACGGTGAAGTAGAAAAAGTACTCAAAGGAATGGGGTTCGAACGCGAAGATTTTACCCGCCCTACTTCCGAATTCAGCGGTGGATGGCGTATGCGCATCGAATTGGCTAAAATCCTGCTTCAAAAACCGGATTTGATTTTATTGGATGAGCCTACCAACCACATGGATATCGAATCCATTCAATGGCTGGAAGATTTTTTGGTAAACAGTGCAAAAGCAGTAGTAGTAATTTCCCACGACCGTGCTTTCGTTGATGCAATAACCAACCGCACCATTGAAGTAACCATGGGCCGTATCTACGATTACAAAGCGAAGTATTCCCATTACCTGGAACTGCGCAAAGAAAGAAGAGCTCAGCAGCAAAAACAATACGAAGAACAGCAAAAGTTCATTGCCGAAACAACCGAATTCATTGAGCGTTTCAAGGGAACTTATTCCAAAACACTGCAGGTACAATCGCGGGTAAAAATGCTGGAAAAACTGGACATTATTGAGGTGGATGAAGTAGACAATTCTGCGCTTCGTTTGAAGTTTCCTCCTGCCCCGCGTTCCGGGTCCTACCCGGTTGTGATTACAGACCTTCAAAAGAATTACGACGATCACGTTGTATTCCGGGATGTGAATGTAACTATCGAGCGTGGAGAAAAAGTAGCTTTTGTAGGAAGGAACGGAGAAGGAAAATCAACCCTGGTGAAAGCTATCATGAAAGAAATTGGGTATGAAGGTAACCTGGAATTGGGACACAATGTCCAAATCGGGTATTTCGCACAGAACCAGGCTTCTTTGCTGGACGAAGAATTAACCATCTTTGAAACAATCGACCGCATTGCTGAAGGTGATATCCGCACGAAAATAAAAGATCTCCTGGGTGCTTTCATGTTTGGCGGGGATTCTTCCACCAAAAAGGTTAAAGTACTTTCCGGAGGAGAAAAAACACGTTTGGCACTGATCAAATTACTCCTTGAGCCAGTTAATTTGCTGATTCTCGATGAGCCTACGAACCACCTTGATATGAAAACGAAGGATATCATCAAAGATGCCCTGAATGCTTTTGACGGAACCCTTATTTTGGTTTCCCACGACCGTGATTTCCTGGATGGTTTGGTTACCAAGGTTTATGAATTCGGGAACAAACAGGTAAAAACCCATTTCGATGATATCAACGGATTCCTGGCAACCAAGAAAATGGAGAATTTGAAGGAAATTGAACGGAAATAAATATGGTTGTAGGGACGCGATGCATCGCATCCCTGCATATTAATTAAAAACAGTCCGGATTATCTCGAGCGATTTCATTTTCCGCATGCCGCTTACATGGAATTGATAGTATTCCAGCCAGGCATCGATGAGTTTCACACGCTCTTCTTTTGGAATTGAAAGCGCCAGGAAATCCAATTTCTCAAATTCCAGGCTGTCTGTTAACCAATGAAGCCAGGGTTCTTCTAAGTACGATGGTAAAAAAGGAAGTTCATTCGTAAACTTTCCTTCCTGCAATTCAAAATACTTTGGATTTTTGTTTTGTACTTCCGGCTGGAAACCCTCCAGTTTTGAAACCCGGGCCAAAAACCAAATCAGGTAATTACTGAGTTCTTCACTTGCATTTAGCCAATGAATCTCCGCTCCTAAGAATTGGAACAGTTTTTTATCCTGGTGATTATCCCTCAGGCAGATCAGCATCAGTTCGGAAACAAAAAAGGCAATACTTGATTTCAAGGGATTCTCCAGCAATTGATGCAAAGGTTCCAGGCTCTGCATTTCCGTCAGCTTCAATAAGCTGCTGTCGTTTCTTTTGTAATAGGTTATTTCCACCAGTTCCAATGGGAAAAGGATGAGTCCTTTCTTCTTTTTAGCTCCCTGGAACAAAAAGGTTTGCAGGCCTGATTCCAGCGTAAAAAGATTCACAATTAAACTGGTTTCAGAATAGGACAGACGTGATAAAACAATTGCTTTATCTGTTGTTTTCATCGGATTACAACTACTTTACCCACTTTTTTGCCCTTCCCCTCACTTGGAGCAGTCCAGATAAAATAAACACCGGAACTCACATCCTCACCGGTCAGTCTTTTACCGTTCCAGGTTGCGGTTCCACCGTTTGAAGTTGTTTTGTATACTAAGTTCCCGGCAGCATCCGTAATTTTCACGTCACTTCCATACTTAATTCCCTGGATAGTGATGGGCCCGGAAAAATCGGGTTTCACCGGATTCGGAAAAACTTTCGTTGAAGCGTAATCAGGATCTTCATAGGTTGCATCTGTTCGATAAGAGACCATTCCGTTATCGGTGATAATAAACAATTCCCCGGTAATGTGATTGAACTCCATGTCCAAAACGGTATTGGAAATCATCGGTGAATTCTCTTTGTTGTAGTTCGCAATCACTTCCTGACCATCAGCAGAAACCAGGAACACTCCGGACTCAGCTGTTCCGATCCATTTCCTGTTTCCTCCGTCTATTTCAATGTCTGAGATATAGGAATTTCCAAGCAGCATCTCCACGTTTCCGTCATAAGTAACCAAAATGCGTGACACATCGGTTGTTCCTGCAGCGGAGAAAACTCCCTCGCTATTGTACAAAACAGCCAGTCCGTTATCCGTTCCGATCCAGATCTCATTGTCGAAATCGGCAGCTAAAGCCGTCACATTATCCGAAGGCATATTCCCGGATCCTTCTCCTGTCAGCATTACTTTAATAATGTCGTCTGAAGTATTTGAAATAGTTCCATTGTCCTTATATCCCATCAATCCTTTTCCATAAATGCCCACCCATTTATTGCCGTTGTAGTCGATAGCTAATTCGGAAGCAAACGCATTGGAGATTAACGAATTCGTTGACATAACATACCAGCTTCCGTCTGCTGTACGAACTTTGAGGGGTTTCGAAGAGTAAGCATTTACAATCCACAGATTCCCGTCTTCATCGTACTCAACTCCTGTGATACAAGTCATGTTATTTCCCAGAGCAGTATTTTCCAGGATGGAATTAGAAGCCCCATAAACATTCGTAATCTCAGAACCGTTGGTGATCGTTAGTCCATTGAGACAATACCCGCCGAGGGCAACTTCATCTACATTTTTCGGATTAATTGCAGCAGTACCGATATCCCAAACACCACTTGACCATTGTGCCGGCTGCGTCGCATTATCAAACAAGGTCCAGCTTTCTTCTTCCATCGTATATGCTGCCGGAAGATTGAAGTTAAGCGAAACACGATCTATTGTTCCCGCCGTAACCACGATTTTTCCATCATTTCCATTGATACTGAAGAAATCATTCTTGGGTGGTCCTTCGGTGGAAATGATCTTCGAAGTACCGAACTGATCATATTTAACCAATCCGTTCTTATAATCGGCGATCCAGTAACTATTTCCTCCGAAAGTAACAGAACGTATCTGCGGAGAAGGATTTGAATAACCGGAAATACCGAAAAATATCGAACTGTCTTCATTAAAAAGCAGGTAAGAATCCGAAAAACTCACCCCCATTTTATCGTTTACGATTTGAAAATTGATAATTTCCATCGGGCTAAACTGGTGACCGATAAATTCCTGCAATCCTCCGGAAGTAACTCGCATGATCGAATCACCTCCATATGCCTGTTTTTTGGCCAAAACATAGATTTCATTATTTAAAATCCCACCCTTCGTATAAGAAACATCCAATGCCGGCGGGGCTACGCGCGTGTCGACACTCCAGTTATTCGGATCTCCCAGAAGGGGGTTATTTGTAAAGGCCCTTACCATTCCGTCATTGTGGAGTGCGTAGATGGAATCGTTCACA
This sequence comes from Flavobacteriales bacterium UBA5869, assembly GCA_002432565.1. Lineage (GTDB taxonomy): Bacteria > Bacteroidota > Bacteroidia > Flavobacteriales_D > Crocinitomicaceae > Fluviicola. The sequence continues at coordinate 1,326 of DJFP01000147.1, read as the reverse complement.
AATAATACCGACTGGTAATTTTTAGGAACGCTAAAAGGATTGTACGTGTCTTTTACCTCGTGTTTGATCGGGTCGAGGACGATAATTGCAAAGCCGGTTGCGGCAAATACCCTTCCGTTTTTGGATGTAAAGCTGTTGATCCGTTTATTTCCCGTTATCGCTGCCAGTTTCACGGCCGGAATATTTACGATACTTCCATCCGAATACAACTGATCGATATTCCCGTTATCATACCCGATAAAAAAAGATTTTGTTCCGGCATCATAGGAAATGCAAGAAACAACAATATCCGAAAGTCCATTCTGGTCGTTGTAAATTTTAGTTTCCCCCGCAGCTTCATCGTATTCGATCACCCCGGTTTTTAGGGCTGCCATAGCAAGACCGTCACCATAAGCCACATCAATTGCCTGTGAAGCAGCCACATGCATACGCCACTGGCCTGTACCTAATTGTGCAAATGCTGCAGAAGATAACCCTGTTAAAACCACTAAAAGAAGACTTCGCATGAAATTTGTTTTGGTGAATAAACGCATACTATTCAAAATTATTGGAAAAATCGCAAGAGAAGTGAAAAAAGGAACTTATTTTGGGGGAAGATTGTGAACTCAATCAAAAAACATCCTTCGTGAAAACTTCGGATGTTAACTGGCTCCCTGGCGCTGATATAGCGCATCAGATTGCGGCTCTGAGGATGGGGGACCGGACGAATTGCTTTTAATAAAGCAATTGTCTGGTTGATGACCGAAGCGTCAGCATTAGAATCCTTAAACACTTCTATTCATGTTTTATAACTACATTATATTTTCACAAAAAACCGGTATTTTATATAAAGGTTTTACCACAGATTTGGAGAAGCGACTTGAAGAGCATAATTCTGGTTTATCAAGCTATACTTCCAAACATATTCCGTGGATATTAGTCTTGTTTGAAGTGCATTTAACTAAAAAAGAAGCTCTGAAACGGGAAAAATGGTATAAAACAGGAGTTGGCAGAGATTGGATTAAACGACAATTATTAGAAAATAAAGATTAACTTTGTCACGCTATTATTAGCAATGGCTCCGTGGCGCAACTGTATAGCGCATCAGATTTCGGCTCTGAGGGTTGGGGGTTAGAATCCCTCCGGGGTCACAAAAAAAAGGGAAGTGTCAATTGACAGCTTCCCTTTTTTATTTCCTTCTCTTCCCCCTTAAATACGAGGATTTCTTTAACTGTAAAATTGAATCTGAAAGTTATATGCGGTTCTTCTTATTTCCTCTTCATCGCAGTAAACCCGATGATTCCAGTGATTACTACGAGAGCGATGAAAATAAAGAATATAACTTTT
>DJFP01000216.1 GCA_002432565.1 Flavobacteriales bacterium UBA5869 | reverse complement strand
AACACTCGACGCATTCTTCATCGACATTAACGGTCAGTTAACTCCTTTCTTTGTTCAGTCTTTTCAATTAAAGAACAAAGGATTTGCTTCCGTTAAACTGGAAGGTGTGGATTCTGAAAATGACGCAAAGATCATTCTACGAAAGAGCTGTTACCTTCCTTTGTCTGTTCTCCCCGAACTAGACGACAAACATTTTTACGATCACGAGATCATTGGTTTCAAATTAATCGATACACGCTACGGAGAAACAGGAATCATCGAACAGGTAGTCGACAACAGTGTAAATCCGCTGATTGTGGTCTTGAACGGTGAAAAAGAAATCCTGATCCCATTTATCGACGGTTTGATCCAAAAAGTCGATCGCAAATCCAAAACATTACATGTTACTTCGCCTGAAGGACTGATTGAAATGTATATGGGTGAATAATGCCTGTTTTTCAATTCAAATACTTCCGGGTACAGCAAGAACATGCCGCTTTAAAGGTCGGGACAGATTCCATGATCCTTGGTTCACTCTGTTATTGGGAAAATCCTAAACGCTTATTGGATATCGGAACCGGAACCGGCGTTCTTTCGCTCATGTGTGCACAGCGTTTCGCTTTTGATGAAATCATTGGGCTGGAGATTTCAGAACAGGCAGTCTTGGACGCCCAAACAAATGCGCAAAACAGTCCTTTCCCGTCTCCAATTTCGATCTTAAACCAGGCAATCCAGGAATACTTCCCCGAAGAACAATTCGATGCGATAATCAGCAATCCGCCATTCTTTGAGAACAGCCAGAAAAACCCGGATGAGCATAAATCATTAGCCCGTCATACCGAAAGTCTTTCGTTCAGGGAACTGATCGCCTCTATTTCGCGCTTACTTACTCCGCATGGAAAGGCGTGGATCATCGTTCCCTATGAAAGCAAGGAAAACATTATCACTCTTGCCGGTACAAACGGTTTGTTCACATCTGACCTGGTAGAAATATCCGGCAAACCGGGAAAGCTCAGCCGGGCGGTCCTTGCATTCGAAAAACAACCAATCACAACTAAGCTAGCTTCCTTGTGCATTCGCACCGAAACCGGCTCCTATTCGGACAAATACAAGGTTCTTACCAAGGAATTTCACGATCGAATGGTATAACTAGTCTCACTTTTGAACTTGTATAAATCCGGATTTTTTGAATTTGGTACCTTCACAAACGTATTTCAACACGTAGTAATAGACACCATCATCGACCAGGTTACCATTTGATTTACCATCCCAAAAAACGGTTGGATTATCTGTGTCAAACAAAAGATTCCCCCACCTATTCGTAACAAAAAAATGATAGTCAATCAGATTAGTCGATTCAATAATCAATTCATCATTCACCAAATCATTATTCGGAGTGATAATATTCGGAACCGGTCCTAAATTTACTCCTCCCATTCCAACTACCACAGAATCTGTATTTACACAGTAACCATCATATGCATGGACAAAGTAGTTCCCGGGCTCATTGACTTCCAAAAAGGGGCCCTTATCTCCCGTACTCCAGGTTAAGGACACACTTGAACCGGATAGATCCTGTAATTTCACCGATTCTCCGGGACACATTTTTCTGTCATCGCCTAAATACACTACGGGCAGCTCCCTGACAGTAAGTGTTTTTGTCAATTCCGCAGAACAACCACTCGCATTCGTAACCTGGCATGTAATGGTGTATTGATCTATTCCATTAAGAGTAAACTGTTCCATCACTCCTTCCAGTGTATCCGTTCCATTCACAATCCAGGTCTGTTCCTCGATCGGGCTAAAAGATGCTGTTTGCCCATAAAGCGTTGCAGTATCCCCCAGGCAAAAAGTTGACCAGGTAAAATCAACATGGGGAATATCAGGAAGTTCATTCATGGTCACAGAAATTTCCAAATGGACAGAATCACATGTAGGATCCGGGTTTGGAATGTCAACGGTATATAATCCTGGCTGATTAACTCCAACTAAATGGGTTCCCGCTCCGCTGACAATCCCGGGACCATTCCAAATATATTCTTCGAATCCTTCAATGGAACGGATATAATGTTGCTGATCTTCACAACTGGTATAGGTATTGATAAATTGTGAAGAACAATAAGCATCCATATAAGAATACCCGAAATGAATATCGTAAACACACCATTTATTGACTATTTCAAAATTCAGTGTTTGTCCAATATATGGAGATAAGTCAATTGCATTGGTAGTCCATGACTTATAAAATACAGGAAGGTCCATATAATATATGTCACTTTGTAAAAACCCGTCATTCACTAAAGGCCTTGCGAAGGCTACAAAATAAGTGCATGGCACAATATCTCCGGCGGAATTTGTGATCTTTAATTCGACACTTGCCGCTTCGGGTTCAGTATGATCTATACCTAATAAAACAACCGCATAGGAGTAAATAAAATACTTTGTCGAATTGTCTATAGTTATTGATCTTTTGATAACGGAAGGAACAGGCGTCTCTGTATTTCCCAACTTTACGGAAAAGAATCCGGAACTTGCCAAAGGAAAATGTCCGTACGGATCTGTCTGGCCCCTGTTCACAATCTTTACATTTCCCTGAGTTGACCATTCACTTAGGTCACCCGTTTCGAAATCGATATTCTGACAACCTGACTGAGCTGCGAGATTCATGCAAAAGTATTCTACTAAAAAGAGCAAAAGGAGTATTTTCTTCATTCAAGTGATCTTATGATCTTACATTCAGGACGCTTTAGATTACAAAAAGGTTGGTAGTTTCTGGAATACTGCTGAAAATCCTATGAACCTGAAAAAGATTCTTGCTAAAAACATTGTTACGCAGTTCCACCATGAAGCAGCAGCACTGGAAGCTGAAGCCTTTTTCTCGAACCAATTCCAAAACAAAACGTTCGATGAGAAAGTCTTTGAACCGGTTTCCCTGGATACTATTCAATCAGTTAACGGATCTATCTCCATTCTTGAGCTGTGTTTTCAACTAAAGAGCAGTTTATCGAAATCTGCAATCCGAAAACTAATAGAAAGTGGCGCTGTTCTTATAAACAATGAAAAAATCGTTGATTCTCAGCTGGTGATCAAGTTGAAAAAAGAAACGCGAATCAAAGTCGGGAAAAGGGATTTTTTTGAATTGAAATAAAAATACCTGCGAGACATAGAGTGTCTTGCAGGTATTCTCTTAATATCTATCATGTTAGATCAGGCCAATAATTTCTTCCTGTATCTCCACTCCCTGGTGCTCATTGTACCAGTTTTGCAAACGAATCTTCACTTCATCAAAAGGAACTTCATTCTCATGCATTTCTTTGTAAAGTAATTGACATTCCACAGGACGGGGTCCCCAGCTTGCCAAATCTTCTCCTTTATCGTTCTTAATAATCAACTTCGGAATGGCTTTTCCTCCGTTTGTCAGGTAATCATTAATCCGGAAAGGTTCTGAATCCCGCAATTCATAATCAACATGGATCAGCGGATTTAATTCTGCCATCATATGAATAAACGGGACAATGTGGGAAGCATCACCACACCAGGGTTCGGTAATGACAATCCACTCCTGTTTTTCAGTAATTGATTGGATTTTTTCTTTTACGTGCGGCAGGATCTCTCCCTTTTTCAGCCAGCGGTTCATACGTGACCAGTTGAGTTTTGTGTAATTGAAATAATCTTCGTTATCGTAAGGTGCCTGACGATCTGATGTGTTTAAGATTTGTTCGAATTGTTGGATGTAAGCCTGAAAGTTCATGTCAGTAAATTTGATGTTTCAAAGTTAGTGGCAATTCGATTGAAGCTGATACAAAAAATGATAAATTAATGGAGCACTTTAACAAATAGCGTTTCAAGATAAATACCACACAGGTGTACTATTTCAAAATTACGCAGCACTTGGATTTGTTGAGAGATGACTGATTTTATTCCAACACTCATCCTATTTAGAACTTCAAGAATAACGCATCACTGTTCGCAATTTAGCGAACAAGCGAATTTTCGAATTCTGAAATTTAACTCCCTAAATCCGGCTTTACATCGTAGATGAGTTCTGAAATATTCTCCTCTTTGAAATATGCCTGCGCTATTTCATGCAACTCCTCGCTAGTAAGTTTATCAATACTTGCATACATTTCACCGATCGTATCAATTTGATTGAACAGCAGCATCGATTTCCCCAATCCCTGCATCAAACCCAAATTAGAATCCAAAGACAAGGCGATATGTCCTTTCAACTGCTCTTTAGCCTGCTGCAATTGCTTAGCTGTCAAAGGAAACTCCCGGAGTTTCTTCAATTCGGCGTAAATGATCTTCATCGTTTTTGCCAGATACTTCTGGTCAGTTCCGAAGTAGATCGACCAATACCCCAAATC
>DJFP01000208.1:34955-36731 GCA_002432565.1 Flavobacteriales bacterium UBA5869 | reverse complement strand
ATGCGGGAATTTTTTTCGCATCACGATGATTCCTGCGCAAACGATCACGAAGGCGAATAACGTACCGAATGAGGTAAGATCTCCCGCCACGCTTCCCGGCACAAATGCAGCAAATGCACCAACCAAAACAAACAAGATCATGTTTGATTTATACGGAGTTTTGAATTTCGGGTGTAAATCAGAAAATACTTTCGGGATCAACCCGTCTTTTGACATGGAATAGAATACACGGGACTGTCCCATTAACATCACCAAAATCACAGAAGAGAATCCTGCCAAAATAGCGATCGTAATACTTGTAGCAAGCCATCCGTAACCAGGCATATATGTATTCACAGCGTATGCAACGGATGCTTCTTTACCAGCTTTTTCGTATTCTTCCCAAGGAGCTACTCCGGTAAGAACATGTGCAAACAATATATATAAGATCGTACAAATTATCAATGATCCGAGAATTCCGATAGGCATATCTCTTTTAGGGTTTTTAGCTTCCTGGGCAGCTGTTGAAACAGCGTCAAATCCAATGAAAGCAAAGAAAACGATCGCTGCACCACCTACAACTCCACCCCAGCCATGCTGGAAAATTCCTTCGTGATTTTCAACTCCTTCAGGAATTAAATATGGTGTGTGATTATCAGGGTTGATAAATTGCCAACCGATAGCAATAAACACTAAAACAATAGCCACTTTCAGGAATACCATGATCCCATTGATAAACGCAGATTCCTGTGTTCCTTTGATCAATAAAAGGGTTACTGCTAACAAAATCGCAAGTGCAGGTGCATTTAAATACCCGGTAGAGGTTTGTACCTGAGCTTTCAATTCTCCCGGTAGTTTTGCCAATTCACTATCCGACAGCATCACAACTCCATTTTTAGCAGTTGTCATCAATTCTTTCGGAAGTTGCGCGATGTATTCTGCTCCTGCTAATTTGTTTACATGTTCGAACGGAGAATGGCACCATTCATAGGGTATGGCACCGCCGAGGAGGTTATTGAGGTATTCACTCCAGGCAATCGAAACGGTAGCGGCACCCAGTGCATATTCCATTAATAGAGCCCAACCGATAATCCATGCAACAATTTCTCCCAAAGTAGCATATGAATAAGTATACGCACTTCCTGCAATAGGAATAGTCGAAGCAAATTCTGCGTAACAAAGCCCCGCAAAAGCACAACCAATTGCTGCTAAAGCAAACGATAAAGTAACTCCGGACCCGGCAGCTTCACCTGCAGCAGCTGCAGTCCGCACAAATAAACCAGCACCGATAATAGCACCAATTCCCAACGCAATTAATGACCATGCACCCAGTGTCTTTTTTAAACCACCCTCATTTGCAGCGGCTTCTTTCAACAAAAGTGAAATGGATTTCTTCTTAAAAATGTTAGACATAAGTTTTAATTGTTAATTCTTTTAGCAGTAATGATTTTTATAACCACTAATTAGTTTCAAGTCGCTAAAGATAGAAAAAATGTGAATGAATGCTAAAATCTGAAAATTTGTTCCGGTATTTAACTTACCTTATTCACGAAACTAAACTTTCAATTACATTTGATATAAATAATGATCTTTTATGTGGATTTTTCGTTTTAGTTCAAACCTTAAGAATTTTTTCAGATTATTATCGATCATTCGAATCATTGCGGGTCATTATGTTGCCAATTGGCTTACAACAGGACCTTTGCGGGTAATTTTCGATCCGAGAGGAAAGAATCGGAAAACACGTTCTGAAAGATTGCGTTTGATTATCGAAGACCTGGGACCAACATTTATCAA
>DJFP01000208.1:0-34941 GCA_002432565.1 Flavobacteriales bacterium UBA5869 | reverse complement strand
ATGGAGCTTAAAAAGCTGCAATCTTCAGCCCGGCCAATACCTGATGACATAGCCATTCAAATCATCGAAAATGAAATCGGGGCTTCTATTAGTACCGTATTTTCGGAGTTCAATGAAAAACACATAGCTTCTGCATCCATTGCGCAGGTTTATACTGCGAAACTTCACACAGGTGAAAAAGTGGTCCTGAAAGTGCAGCGTCCGAATATCCGAAACAAGATCCGTCTGGACATCAAACTCCTTCAGATTTTCGCTCAGAAAATCCAAAATCAATACCCGGAGATCAGTAATTTCAACCTGATCCGTTTCATTGAGGATTTCGGTGATATTATGCTCAAGGAACTTGATTTCATGAATGAACTTTCAAATATGATGCGTTTCACGCATATGTTTAAGGAAGATGACCGGGTATATGTACCGAAAATTTACAGCAAATATTCCACATCTAAATTACTGGTCATGGAATACGTGGAAGGTGAAGCTCCGGACAATTTAGCAAACCTTGTTGTCAAAGGATATGACCCGAAAATTATAGCTGAAAACGGAATGAATGTCATTTTGACTATGATCCTGAAACACGGTTTCTTTCATGCCGACCCACATTCGGGGAACATGTTTATCCGGAGAGATAACCAGCTCGTTCTGATCGATTTCGGGATGTGTGCCAGTTTAAAGCCTAAACAAATTGACGGATTAATCGATTTCCTGATCGGTTTTGCGGATAACAATCCTCATAAAATTGCCAAAGCTCTTTTGAAATTAACCGAAGTGGAGAACTTCCGTGACATAGAAAGCCTGGAGTTTGAGATCAACGAATTGACCATGAAATATACCTTCTATTCGTATGATGAAGTCGATATTTCCGGGTTGTTCACAGATACTTTCAAACTGTTGATGAAATACGGAATCACTATTCCGAGCAGCTTGTATATGCTTTTAAAAACACTGGTAACCATCCAAAAAGTAGCGGAATCCCTACAGGTAAAACTAGACCTTATCGACATGGTAAAACCCTATGCTACCGACAAGATCAAAGAGCGTTTTTCATGGAAAAACATTAAATCCAAGATAGTTACTTCAGCAGAAGACTATCTGTACCTTGTAGAAACACTTCCGAAAGATATCAAAGCCATAGTCACCAGTTTCAAGCACGAAGGGCTTCGTCACAACATTAAATTGGGTGAAGAAGGCAATACGATAGGTAACACCGAAATCCGAAGACACATTTACCGTTTCGGTGCGATTGTTTTACTGGGTATGTTATTGATCTGTGCGACACTTCTGAAAGTTTACAACGTAAAAACAGTGATTTACAATTCCAAGGGTGAACCGTTCATGAGCAAGGTGTTCGGGAATTTCCCGGATGTCTTTTTTGTCACAACGGTGATCATATCCGTTTTTGTGGTACTTCGTTTAATGTTTAGGGCCAAATAGAACCATGAATAAATTTCAAACCAAAATTAACCAATGCCGAAATCACTTACTAAATCAGGATATTGATTTGGGATTCAGACGGCTTGTTGACTGTGTATTAGATACGCAGAATCTAGACCTTTATAGTCATATTATTGAGATAGTTAGTTGGTATGACGAAAATCCGGCCGATACAGAAACGTATTTGGACAAGTTAAACACACTCATTACCAAACTGGAGCAGATAGAGATTCCTGATAGTGGTTTTGACCAAACCCTTATTACGACCAAAGATCTGAAGAAACAGTATCCGCGAAGTGCTTTCGCGATCGGTCCGATCGATATTGAATTAAAAGCAGGAGAGATTTGGGGACTGGTTGGTGAGAATGGAAACGGAAAAACCTCGTTATTACGTGTACTTGCAAAAGATCTCCAGTATGACCAGGGAGAAATTTCTTACGAAAGTAAACTGGAAAAACTGGATTCCTATAATCTACGTACGCAATTAACCTATATTCCTCAGCGGACACCCAAATGGTATGGTTCATTGAAAAGCAACCTAAAGTTCACCGCAAGTCAGTATGGATTGTCGGGCATCGAAAATGAGCTAACCGTTTTGATGTACATCATTCGCTTCGGATTGTGGAAATTCAGGAATCATGTATGGAATGAATTATCATCCGGATATAAAATGCGTTTTGAACTGGCTCGCACTTTTTTGCGAAAACCTCGGTTACTTTTACTGGACGAACCTTTAGCTAACCTCGATGTCCTGGCTCAGCAAGTTGTACTGGAAGATCTAAAGAATATGAGCCAGAGCCTTTCCAATCCGTTGGGAATTGTTTTGAGCTCGCAGCAATTATTCGAAGTCGAAAAAATTGCCGATAAGCTCATTTTCCTGAAAAACGGAAAACCGATCTACGTAAATCAGAATGAAGAGAAAGAAGCTGTTAATGAGGGGTCACAAACAATCCTCGAAATGGACCTGGAGATTGAGAAGGACAAACTTTCCGAACTGCTAGCTCCCCTTTCACTTCAAAAGATTACTTATAACGGTGGCGTATACATAGTTCACATAGATAAAGCGGGATGTATTAATGAGGTACTGCAGATCCTTATCAATCAGCAAGTACCCATTATCTATGTCCGTGACATCTCCAAATCAACCAGACGTTTCTTCATTCAAAAACAACACGCATGAACCGCATCAGGAAATTTGACTTATACCTCTTAGAGCGTTTTCCGCTACTGTGGCATACCAAGATCTGCTACATGCTTTTGTATAGCGTTTTATTATCCGCTGTATTCTATTTATGGGGATTCTTTTATACGAACCAATATCACATCAATAACCGTCCTGTAAACCTGTACTTTTCAGATTCGTATGCTACATTCTTCCTGGTGATCTTTTTCATCATTGGGATCACATTCTGGGCATTAAGTTATTTCAAGAAAAGTGCCGTAAAGAATTTCTACCCGCTCCAACGATTTTATTTCACTAAATTATTCCTGAATTTCATCCTTATTTTCTGGAGTCTCACCTGGCCGAGCAAAACATTTAATTGGGGAGTCAATCAAAAGGTAAAGACACTTGCTTCCCTGGAAGAGCTTCAACAAGCCATTAAAACGATTAATACAGCACATGCCTTTCTGCCCGAAAGCAGTTCAGACTATGAAGCAAAACACTTCCTGGCGACGAAATATCCGAATGTAGAGTGGGTCCGTTTCAATAAAACAGACTCCATCTGGAACGATGACGGCATCAGCTTATTAGAAAGTACACGGAATGGTTTCAGAGATTATATTCCGGAGGAACACCCGGAAGCGACGAATAACATAGAAGGTGTTACCATTCAATTGCTTCAGACAAAAAAAGAAGCTATGATCGACACATGTAACCAAGGTTATCATACAGTTGTTACCAAATCCCTCAAATATAAAGACCTTACAAGTAACAAATTCTATGATCTGCGTAATTACGAGAAGGAACTGATTTCTTCAGACCATTTTGACTTTCCGGAATATGATCTTTTCCAGTCCTATTGGGCACAAATTCACAATCGTTATGGCAACCGTTATTACGAATATTACTATGATGACTTCCAATCGGTAAAACCGGAGATTAACAAGCAAGTAAACGAGTTGCTGGACAAGGATTCGCCTAAAGCTATTTCAGAGGTGGTAAACCAATACCAACATTTCCTTAAAAAGTATGGGATTCATCATTACCTGGAACCGGATACTATTTTGAATTACCTGGCAAAACACCCTAATGCGATTAGCCAAAAGACGATCGTATCGGTAAATGGCTGGGGGATCGAAAGCAAACGTTTACGCCGCAATCGTTTCCCTTCCTTTGAAGCATACCAGCAATACCGGAATAACAAAGATTTGGACAACGATTATCTTCCGGCATATTTCGTGGACCGAGACCAGGTAAAACAACTTTACCGGAATGTATATGATGCCAATTTTCCTTACATTGATTGGGAATACCTGTTCGTAATACTGATCATTTCCACAGCACTTTCTTTTGTCTTCATCCTATTCTCATTCAGTGATCTGCTCACTTTGCTACTGGCAATTCCTTTTGGCGGAATTTTATTGGTGCTCAATATTCTTTGTATTGTATTCCTGACTTCATTCGGGATTCATGAGAATTTCGATACCAAGATCAGTATACATGTCATTCTGTTCATGACATTGATGTACGGATTACTCTTTTGGTTCGATCAGTCGAAAAAAGTTCACAAACGCATTCTGAACATTACATTTTACTTGTGTTTCCTGCTGACCGCTTTCCTGCCGCATGCTTTGCTTTTCCTGATCGATAATTTATTCAAAAAAGATCTGATTTCATCTTGCGGCAATGAGTATACCCAACACACGGTATTTTTCTACTGGTTGCCGGACCCTTTATTATCCCTTCTGCTTCCGGTTGCCTTCATGCTGTTGTTTATGAAATTCATTCGCCCGGTCATTTCAAAAGCAGATTAAGGCATTTTCGTGGAAAATTGTTAGTGAGAACAGGTCATAAATCTGACTTATTCGACTAAATTTGCGCTCATTAAATTTTATTGAACGCTAGTTCGCAAGTTGAATACCAATGACAGTACACGAAATTCGCAAGCAGTTTTTTGATTTTTTTGCGTCGAAAGGACATCAGATTGTTCCTTCAGCACCAATGGTTGTGAAAAATGACCCGACCTTGATGTTTACGAACGCCGGAATGAACCAATTCAAGGATTTTTTCCTGGGGAATGCGGTTCCAAAAAACCGTCGTGTCGCCAACTCTCAAAAATGTCTGCGCGTTTCCGGAAAGCACAATGACCTGGAAGAAGTGGGAGTGGATACTTACCACCACACCATGTTCGAAATGCTTGGAAACTGGTCATTCGGGGATTATTTCAAAGAAGACGCTATTGCCTGGGCTTGGGAATTATTGACAGAAGTCTATAAAATCCCGAAAGACCGCTTGTATGTAACCGTTTTCGAAGGAGATGAAAAAGACGGCGTTCCGAGAGACCAGGAATCTTACGATATCTGGAAAAAATTTATTTCCGAAGACCGGATCATTCTTGCTTCCAAAAAAGATAATTTCTGGGAAATGGGCGATACCGGACCATGCGGGCCTTGTACTGAAATTCACGTGGATAACCGCCCGGAAGCAGAACGCGCTAAAGGAGACGGGAAACAATACGTCAACGAAGACCATCCGCAGGTGATTGAGATCTGGAACAACGTATTCATGCAGTTCAACCGCAAAGCAGACGGAAGTTTGGAATTGCTGCCTGCTACTCACGTAGACACCGGTATGGGATTGGAGCGTTTGGCTATGACCCTGCAGGACAAAACATCCAATTACGATATCGACTTGTTCCAAACATTGATCCACCACATGGAAAGCGTTTCGGGCAAAAAATACGGTGAAGACGAAACAACGGATATCGCATTGCGTGTNNGGAGCAGGTTATGTGATCCGACGTATTTTGAGACGCGCAGTTCGTTACGGATACCAGACTTTGGGATTAAAAGAACCATTCCTTTCGGGATTATCTGTTGTTCTTTCCGAAGTCATGGGAGATCCGTTCTCAGAATTGATCAAGCAGCGCGAATTGATTGAAAAAGTGATCCGTGAAGAAGAAATCTCTTTCTTCAGAACCCTGGAGCAGGGAATCAAACGCATTGAAAGCTTAATCAAAGCAGCAAAAAATGAAAACAAAGCAATTCTTGACGGAGTTTCCGTTTTTGAACTTTACGATACTTATGGCTTCCCGTTCGATTTAACGAGCCTGATTGCGCGTGAGAATAATCTTTCCGTAGATGAGGATGGTTTTAATGCAGAACTGACAAAACAAAAAGACCGTTCGCGTGCTGCAACAGCTATTGAAACCGACGACTGGGTGCAGTTGATTGATGATTCGGTAGAAGAATTCGTTGGGTACGATTATTTGGAAACCGCTGTGGATATTGTAAAATACCGTAAGGTTTCTCAAAAACAAAAAACTTTCTACCAGTTGGTCTTCTCCAAAACTCCGTTCTACCCGGAAGGTGGTGGTCAGGTCGGTGATACCGGAAGAATTTACAACGATTCCGAATCAGTAATCATCTTTGATACGAAAAAGGAAAACAACCTGATCGTTCATTTGTGTGAAACACTTCCTGCCAATCCGGGTAAACCTTTCACCGCTGAAGTAGATAAGCAAAAACGGAAATTATCTGCATACAATCACTCCGCTACTCACCTTCTGCACCATGCATTGAGAACGGTACTGGGAACTCATGTAGAACAAAAAGGATCTTTGGTAAACCCGAACTACCTGCGTTTTGACTTCTCCCATTTTTCGAAAGTGACAGACGAAGAACTGGCAAAAATCGAATCTTTGGTTGGCGAAGCAATTCGTGCAAGTATTGACTTAGATGAAAAGCGCAATGTCCCGATCGAAGTAGCAACTGAAATGGGTGCTATGGCCCTGTTCGGAGAGAAATACGGTGATACGGTTCGTGTAATCAAATTCGGTGATTCGGTAGAATTATGCGGAGGAACACACGTAAAAAATACCGGGCAGATCGGTTTATTCAAAATACAATCCGAGTCTGCAGTAGCTGCAGGTGTTCGTCGTATTGAAGCGATTACCAATGTGGCAGTTGAAACGTATTATGCGGACCAGGAATCCAAATTGAAGTCTGTAAACGAGTTATTGAAGAATCCGAAAGATGTTTCAAAGGCTGTGGAAGATTTGATTTCGAAAAACAATCAGCTTCAAAAACAGGTTGAGAACTTCAAAAAAGAACAGGCTAAATTGGTTAAAGCTGATTTGAAGACGAAGATTGTTTCCAAAGGAGACTTCTCGTTCCTGGAATCCATTATTGACCTGGATGCTGGTTCAGTGAAAGATATTTTATTCCAGCTGAAAGGCGAAGTTCCGAATCTATTTGCGGTAATCGGCTCCAAAGAAGACGATAAATGCGCAGTAAGTATTTTGGTAGATGAAAACCTGGTTGCAGCAAAAGGATGGAACGCAAGTAACCTGGTAAAATCAGTTGCGTCCATGATCCAGGGCGGTGGCGGCGGACAAGCTTTCTTCGCTACTGCAGGAGGGAAAAATGCTTCGGGCTTACCTGAAGCGATTGAAGCGGTTAAAAAGGTTATTTCTTAGGAAGCTTGCTTTTTGCAAAACTCAATGCTTTCCGGAAATAAGAAATCGTTTCGTTTTCCAGCTTGAAAACATAAATAGGAAGTACAAATAACACCATAACAAGCATGGATTCAAAGCACATTTGGATCCATTTGTTCCCTATAATTCCCTGGGTAAAATAGCCGGCTGCGAAAGTAATCAACGACAGAGTGATTACGATAAACTGGTTTCGTGTGAAGGGATGAATGCGATAGATTTTCCAAACGAATATCAATCTTCCCAGGTTGAAAATGATCAGGGCAATACTCGTTGAAATAGCTGCTCCGGCAGCTCCCAAATCCGGGATTAGCAGCAAGTTTAATCCATATACCGAACCGATCAGTATCATCGTGAAAATTAATTCGTAGCGGTATTTTTTAGATGTTGTAAAAATGGCACCGTTCAACCCGAAGTACATGTCCAGGAGACGTCCCATCATCAACATGAAAAAAATCCATATTCCCGATTGAAATTCAGGTTTCAGAAAAGAAAACAGAAAATCAATATTCAGCCAGGCCATTAAGAACATTCCCAATCCTAAAACCAATGAAATAGAGCTTACTTTTTGATACAGATCTCTCATTTTCTCGAATTCACGGTGCTTCCAATATTCCGAAACCAACGGAGAGCTTACCCGAATGACAGAGCGATATGGAACCTGGATGATACTGCTCAAAAAAACAACTGTTGCATATACTCCGGTTGCTTCCAGTCCAACCATTTGAGCAATCATGATTACATCCAATGAATTTACAAGCACCACACCTAAAGTATTTATATAGTAAATCGATGAGAACTGGAACATGATCCGTTTAAACTTCTTCGAGATCTGAATAGACGAATAACGAAGATTAAATTCATCAATCCGGATTAGGTAACCAAACAAAATCAAACAGGGAACAATGTAGGATATACTATGCCAGATCACAAAAGATTCAAATGGTATCAGACCAAACATGTAAACCAACAACAGTAATGTTATTACAAACCTTAAAACAATTTCGTAAGCAAAAACAGGAATTATATTCTTAAACAAACTCCTGAGATAAGATTCCAAAACGAGAAATAACAAATATGAAATACCAATAGGCAAAGTCCAATAATAGTATGCATTGAACTCCGCTGACTTTTCATTATATATCATCTGTATTTGTTCTCTGAAAACCAGATAAAGCGTTGTAAACAGTATAATACCTGCCAGAACCAGCAATAAGATGAAAAGCAAGAAACCATGGTGTTTTTTGTCCTTGTTCCTGAAAAAAGGGAAAAATTTCCAGATCGTGAAAATTGAACCGAGATTCGACAATTGTGCAAATAAAGTTCCTATAGCAATAATCAGGTTGATCAATCCGATTTGATCTGTATTGAATAAGATCAGGAACAAAATCCCTTTATTCAAATACCCCAAAACAATTCCTGCATAGGAAATGATCATGGTCCGGAAAGCATCTTTTTTTACTAATCCCATTGGTGGCAAAGATACTGTTTCATTCAGAAAAAAGTTATTACTAAATTCGCAAACATTAAGAATGAAATGAAAAAGGTACTTGTCATCACATATCATTGGCCGCCTTCCGGAGGAATTACTGTGCTGAGATGTTTAAAACTGGTGAAATATCTTCGTGAATTTGGCTGGGAACCCATCGTTTTTACAGCTAAAGATGCTTCTTATCAAATTTTGGATGAATCAAACCTAAAAGACGTTCCGGACAATTTAGAGATTCATCGGGTGCCCTTATTTGAACCTACCCATTTGTTTAAAAAAATATCCCGGAGACCTGTTCATAAACCGCTTCAGAATATCACCCAAAGTTCTGAAAAAAAAAGAGGGTTTATTGATACACTTTCTATTTGGATAAGAGGAAACTTCTTTATTCCGGATGCACGGGCATCTTGGATTAAACCATCTTTGAAATACCTGGAAGAATATTTGAAAAACAATCCGGTAGATGCCATTTTTACAGATGGCCCGCCGCATACAAATACAGTCATCGGGATGCGCTTGTCTCAAAAGTTCGGCATTCCCTGGCTGGCAGATTTTCAGGACCCGTGGACACAGGTCGATTACTACTCTAAAATGCTTATCGGAAAAAGAGCAGACAGGATACACCATCAATTGGAGCAGGAAGTATTTCAAACCGCTGCAAAAATAACCATTGCCAGTCCGACGTGGAAAAAAGACCTGGAACAGATCGGCGCCCGGGATGTATCGGTTTTTTACTATGGGTATGACGAATCGGATTTTTCCGGATATAAACCTAAAAAAACGTCTAATTTCACCATTTTTCACGGCGGACTTCTTGGAAATGACCGGAATCCGGTTTCTTTTTTTGAAGCACTGGAAGAAATTCTGGATGAAAATCCCCATCTAAAATCGACGGTTAACATTAAATTGGCAGGCGAAGTCGATTATTCCGTGATCGAATCGTTAAAATCAACCGGTCTGATCGAATTGACAGAATTGATGGGCATGATCCCAAGGAAGCAGGTGTTTGAAGAATACGAAAATGCTTCACTCTTGCTATTGCCAATCAATCAGGCATCCAACGCAGGCGGACGTATCCCCGGAAAATTATTCGAAATGCTCCGAAGCCAAAAACCAATCATGGTATTCGGACCCTCAAACGGGGATGTCAAACATATAGTGGAAACAAAAAAACTGGGGAAATCTTTTGAATACAGCGAAAAAAAAGAAATCCGTCAGTTTTTGCATGATTTGCTGATCGAAAACAAACTGGAGGATTTTGAACCGCACACCTCTGTTATTGAATTCAGCAACAGGGAACTTACCAAACAGATAACTCATTTTCTGAATGAAATTACAACATAAAAAACAGGCGCAATGTTATCTGGTTAGTAATGAAGGAAGGGATTTCTATCTCCTTATCGGATTCATTTATTACCTGGAACGGTTCCAAAACTACGAGGTCAGCCTGGAATTTGTATGGGATGCACAAAAAATAAGAACCGGTAATCCGGACCTGGTACTGCTCCCCAATTCCAGGGGACACCACTTGTATTATGAGATTGCAAAATACTGTTATGACAATGAAATCCCTCTTTTCATTCATGATTCGGAGGGGAATTTCAATACCGAAATAATTTATGATTTTTGGTCATACAATCTGGATAAAAAAACTTTTTGTCCCAAAATGTTCACATGGAATCAACGTGTCAAAAACTACCTGGTGTCAAAATACCAGCTTCCGAAAGAAGAGGTTTGCGTTACCGGAGCTCCCGGAATAGATAAGTACCGTTATTCAAGCCTTGAGGAACATTCGGAACTCCTTGCTAAATATGGAAAATCACATTATAAGACCGTCGTTGGTTATGCTGGCTGGGCTTTTGGTAAACTGCAAAACAAAGAAATCAACGATCTTCTCCATCACCTCAACTACAAGGGAGACAGAGAAGCAGAAGGAATCCAATGGATTGAAAATCAACGGATCTTAGTGGAAAGCTATTTAAGATCAGCCATTGAGAAGTATCCGGACACGCTGTTCATTCTTAAAAAACATCCGCGGGAAAACTTTGAATCGGACAACCGGGATTCCCTCAATGAAATGAATCGTCTGACAAAATATGAGAATGTGCTTTACTTAAAAGACGAGGAGAACATCCAGGATTTGATTCAGATATCTGATTTGTGGATGGCTTTCGAAAGTACTTCCATCATGGAAGCCTGGCTTTTAAACATTCCGACATTAATGATTAATCCAGACCCTGATTTCACTAGATCCCCAATCTATAAAGGATCATTTTTGGTAAAAACCGACGAAGAATTGCTGGCGGCAATTGAGCAGGTCCTGATGTTGAAAAACATAGCAGCAGTAAATCCGGAGCACGTAGTTGCTGAACGGAAACGAATCATTGAAGATGCTTTCGGGTTTGATGACGGATTGAATCATTTGCGCTGTGCCTTTTACTTCAACCCCTATTTAATATCAGAACCGAAAATCAAAAAAAATCCGAAACTGAAACTGAAATTCTTAAGGTATTATCTTTTACTTCACATCGGGAAATTGTTCTATATCCCCTGGTTATTCAAGCGTCTTCCGAAATTCAAAAAAACAGTATGGATTTTTGAGAATTATAAACTGTCCAAAGTAAAAGCATTAAAAAAGTCTGTCTTTAAGGATTTGGATGAATTCTACGAAAGAAATAATCTTCCTGAGAGGATCCGTTCAGGAGAAATCTGGTCTGAATTATAAACAAACGCTACATGTGGTTATTCTGCCTGAATTGATATCTTTGTCAGAGATAAATAAAAAATTGGTGGAAAACAAATCGATACTAATTACTGGAGGAACGGGCTCACTTGGAAAAGCACTTACCAAACATATTTTAAATCATCATCCTGAAATAGCCCGATTGGTTATTTTTTCACGGGATGAACAGAAGCAGTTCGAAATGGAACAGGAATTTCCAAGCAGAGTTTATCCCCAAATTCGTTATTTTATTGGAGATATCCGGGATCCTGAACGTCTTGAAAGAGCATTTTCCGGTATTGATTATGTAATCCATGCTGCCGCTATGAAACATGTCCATATTGCGGAATATAATCCGGATGAATGTGTTAAGACCAATGTAGGAGGTGCAGACAATGTTATAAAAGCGGCTCTGAAAACCAATGTTGAACATGTTGTTGCGCTTTCAACGGATAAAGCCTGTGCACCCATTAATTTATACGGAGCAACCAAGTTGACATCCGACAAATTGTTTGTTGCTGCCAACAATATCAAAGGAAAAAGAAACGTAAAATTTTCCGTTGTACGCTATGGGAATGTTATGGGCTCAAACGGTTCGGTGATTCCTTTTTTCCTGAAGAAAAAACGCAACGAGGGTGTTTTGCCGATCACTGTTGAAACAATGACCCGATTCAATATTTCCCTGCAAGGCGGTGTTGATATGGTGATGCATGCCTTGGAAACTGCCTGGGGAGGAGAAATTTTCGTTCCAAAAATTCCTTCGTACCGCATTTTGGATGTTGCTGAAGCGATTGGACCGGAATGCGAAAAACCGGTTATCGGGATTCGTCCGGGAGAAAAAATCCACGAGGAAATGATTACCTCTTCCGATTCTTTTTTCACTTATGACTTAGGGAAATACTATACGATCCTTCCCCAAAATCCCAACTGGAAGATGGATGAGTTCGTTGCACACTTCAAAGCGTCTAAAGTTGCTGAAGGTTTTTCGTATTCTTCCGATAAAAATTCCGATTGGGAAACCGTTGAAAGTTTAAGAGCCCTGATCAAAAAACATGTTGATCCTACTTTCGAACTATGAGTAACCAGATCATTCCATACGGAAGACAGGAAATAACTCCAGAAGATATTCAAACGGTTATTGAAACCCTGCAATCCGATTTTCTGACGCAAGGACCAAAAATTACCGAATTTGAAGAAGCATTTGCAAAGTATACGGAATCAAATTATGCGGTTGCCGTAAGTAACGGTACTGCAGCACTTCACTTGGCGGTCATGGCTCTAGGAGTCCGCGAGGACGAATACGTTATTTGTACACCGATCACCTTTGCAGCTTCCATCAATTGTGTCAAATATTGTGGCGGACAGGTACTCTTTGCAGACATTGATCCGGAAACATACTTGATGGACATCAAGTCCGTTAAGTTGCTGATAAAAAATAATCCCGATAAAAAGATCCGGGGAATTATTCCTGTGGACTTTGCCGGACGTGTTCCGCAACTGGATGCATATAGAAAATTGGCCGATGAGCACGGATTGTGGATCATTGAGGATGCCTGTCATGCTCCCGGTGGATTTTTTACGGACCAAAACGGAGAAAGACAACTGGCAGGGAACGGAAAATTTGCTGAGTTAAGCATATTCTCTTTCCATCCGGTGAAACACATCGCAACCGGCGAAGGCGGAATGATCACAACCAATAACGAAAAGTTGTACAAACATTTGTTAACGCTTCGTACACACGGAATAACCCGGAATACGGCTGTTTTTGAGAACAGCATTGAATTTGCGGTTGGGAACAGCCATGCAGGTGATGAATACCCGCTTTGGTACATGGAAATGCAGGAATTGGGATACAATTACCGCTTAACGGACTTCCAGGCAGCCCTGGGTATTTCTCAGCTAAAACGTGCCGACCTGAATTTAATCAAACGAAGAGCCATTGCGGAATTGTATACAAACGCTTTCTCCCATGTCCCGGGTATCATTCATTCTTCAGGGATTACTGAAGGTCACGCCTATCACCTGTTTGTTCTGGAAGTGGAAGATCGAAAGGGGCTTTATGATTTCCTCAGATCCAACGGAATTTTTGCACAAATTCATTACATCCCTGTTCATTTAATGCCTTATTACCGGAAACAAGGATGGAAAGAAGGTGATTTCCCGATGGCGGAACGCTATTATTCGAGATGTATCAGCATTCCAATGTTCCCATCCATGACCGAAGAAGAAATAAATTACGTTATAAGCATTACAAAGCTATTTTACGAAAGGTCCTGACCAACATAACTACAAAGTCATAGTCAGGGCATTTTCATCACTTAATCCGTTAAAAAAGGAGTTTTTAACTATCTTCGTGGGAAGAATTTAAATCAACAGTCGTATATGTCTACTATATATAAAACCGAGCAGGAGGATTTCTGGGCCGGTGATTTTGGAACAGAGTATATTGATCGGAACAAGAGCGATCAATACCTCGCTTCCAACATCCATTTTTTCTCAAAAGCCCTGAAACAAACTTTTCATCTGGATGCTATTATTGAATTCGGTGCAAATATCGGGATGAACCTGAAAGCAATCCGGGCATTGTATCCAACTGTCAAATTAAGCGGGATTGAGATCAATGAAGATGCAGCCGGAATATTGGAAACCTTGATTGGAAAAGATTCTGTGCACAACTGTTCCATATTTGATTTCGAAGCAAAGCAGCAACATTCGCTTTCCCTCATTAAAGGTGTTCTGATTCATATCAATCCCGATATGCTGGACCTGGTATATCAGAAGTTATATGAGAGTTCTTCCAGATACATTCTCGTTGCTGAATATTACAATCCAACTCCTGTAACCATTAATTACCGCGGCCATTCGGACCGGTTATTCAAACGTGATTTTGCAGGTGAGATCATGCAAAAATATCCTGATTTGCAGTTGATCGATTACGGATTTGCTTATAAGCATGATCCTTCTTTCCCGCAGGATGATATTACCTGGTTTTTAATGGAAAAAGATAAGAAGTTGTTACATGCTTAAATAATGAATCTATGATTGCAATTATCCCGGCAAGAGGCGGAAGTAA
The DNA here is from genome assembly GCA_002432565.1 of Flavobacteriales bacterium UBA5869. GTDB lineage: Bacteria > Bacteroidota > Bacteroidia > Flavobacteriales_D > Crocinitomicaceae > Fluviicola. The sequence continues at coordinate 20,569 of DJFP01000208.1, read as the reverse complement.
ACGAATTCCACGAAAAAACATCAAATCCTTTTTTGGAAAACCGATTATTGCCCGGGTTATCGAAAACGCACTGGATTCCGGAGTGTTTTCAACAGTCTTTGTATCCACAGACGACGAAGAAATTGCAGCAATTGCAAAACAATGCGGGGCGGAAGTTCCCGTTTTACGCAGCAGTAAAAACTCGGATGATTATGCCACGACCTCAGATGTACTAATCGAAGTATTGGACTATTTGCATTCACGTGGAAAAAACGAGGACAAAGCATGCTGTATCTATCCGACATCTGTTTTAATCACTGGTCATGACCTGAAAATTGCTTGCGATTACTTTTTAGAAAAACAGGCACCTGTTTTGCTGGCATGCGTTGCTTATTCGCATCCGATTCAGCGAAGTTTCACAATAAAAAATGACAAAATCAGTCTTCAATTCCCACAATACATCAATGCCCGATCACAGGATTTGGAGAAAGTATATCACGATACGGGAAGCTTCTATTTTTTCGATGTTCCGAATTTCATGAAAACTAAGACCCTGTGGCAGGAGGAAATCGTGCCGTTCATTGTCGATGAAAATAAAGTGCAGGATATTGACACACCGGAAGACTGGTCACTCGCTGAAATGAAATTTAAACGAATTCATCATGAGGAGCTATAAATGCCTTTCGGCTTATTCTTATGAACAAGGGCCATTTCGATTGGTTCCAATACGGAATGAAGATCAGTATCTTATCATGAAATGGAGAAATGAACAAATCTATCACCTGCGCCAGGTAAAACCGCTTACCAAGGAAGATCAGAAGCAGTATTTCGAAACTGTTGTTTCAGAATTGTTCACTCAATCCCATCCGAAGCAATTATTATTCTCTTTTCTGGAAAACGATATATGTATTGGGTACGGAGGTTTAGTTCATATCAATTGGACAGATAAACATGCCGAAGTTTCGTTTATTATGAACACGGAACTGGAAGCAAACCGCTTCTCCGAAATTTGGAAAGCATACCTGGAATTACTTCCTGAAATTGCATTCAATGATCTTGGCTTCCATAAACTGTTTACGTACGCTTATGATCTTCGTCCTCATTTGTTTCCTGTTCTCGAAGGCTCCGGATTTAAGCAGGAAGCCCGTTTGAAGGATCACTGCTTGTTTAACGGCCAGTATAAAGATGTGCTGATACATAGTCTGTGGAATAACGAGCAGGAAGTTTACCTCCGTGAAGCCATTGCTGACGACATTCAATTGCTCTTTGACTGGGCAAATGAACCTTCGGTACGCAGCAACTCATTGAATTCGGAACCAATTCCTTTTGAAACACACCGGAAATGGTTCGATTCGCAACTTACCAATCCCGATAGTAAGCTATTCATATTAACTGATGGTGCTGAGCCACTTGGACAAATCCGCATTCAAAAGAAAAACTTACTTTGGGAAATCGGGTATAGCATTGACAAAAAGCACCGGAGCAAAAAACTAGGTGAAGCAATCGTTCGCCTGCTTGTGGAGAGATTCAACAACTATTCGTTTAAAGCAATTGTAAAGAAAGAAAATTCAGCATCTCTCAAGGTGTTCCAAAACCTGGGATTTGAAACCATACCTACTGATCAAGCCGATATTCTTACCTTTGTAAAAAATTCGAACCCATGAGAATAGGGAATTTTGAAGTCAATAAAACTTCTCCTGTCTTTATCATTGCAGAATTGTCTGCCAATCATAACGGAAGTATCGAAACGGCCATTGAAACGATTAAAGCAGCCAAAAGAGCGGGTGCCGACTGTATCAAATTACAAACATACACCGCAGATACCATTACCCTTGATTCTGATAAGGAAGATTTTTTAATTAAAGGAACAATCTGGGATGGCAGAAGGCTGCATGAATTGTACCAGGAAGCCTATACTCCATGGGAATGGCACGCACAACTATTTGAGGCGGCTCAAAACGAAGGCTTGATCTGTTTTTCTTCCCCTTTTGATTTTTCGGCAGTTGATTTTTTAGAGACTCTGGATGTTCCTGCATACAAAATTGCTTCTTTCGAGATTACAGATATTCCCTTAATCCGATACACTGCTTCCAAAGGAAAGCCGATTATCATCTCAACCGGAATCGCTGAATACGATGACATTGCTTTAGCAGTTAAAACATGTAGAGATGCGGGAAACGATCAAATTGTTTTGCTCAAATGCACATCCAGCTACCCTGCCCCTATTGAAGAAGCAAACATGCGTATGGTTGAGCAAATTGCAAAAGATTTTAATGTAATGACCGGGTTATCGGACCATACCATGGGAAGTATTGTTCCGATCGTTGCAGTAAGCTTAGGAGCAAAGATCATTGAAAAACATTTCATCCTTGACAGATCTATCGGAGGACCGGATGCCAGTTTTTCCATGAATGAACAGGAGTTCAAAGAAATGGTAGACCAGGTAAGAATGGCGGAAAAAGCATTGGGTATCGTAGATTATAAACTAACTCCAAAACAGGAAGCAGGTAAAGTATTCAGTCGCTCGTTGTATATCTCTCAGAATTTAAAAGCCGGGGAACTTGTCACTGAAAACCACATTCGTTCGGTTCGTCCGGGATATTCACTCCATCCGAAATATTATTCCGAAATCCTTGGGAAACGGGCATTAAAAGATTTTACACCGGGTGACCGCGTAAAAAAAGAGGACTTTGAATAAAGTCCTCTTTTTTTAATTCTTATTATTACCTAACCCTAGGTTAGGAATTCACTGCCCGGTTCTTCTTCTTTCTCCAGCTTATATATATTGCAAATCCGAATAATGCCAGTAAAATAATTGACCCGATACGTGCTATAAGGTTTACNNATTCCACGTAATAAATAATCTACCTTTAAAATGGGAACTTCTTTCCCGTTTACAAAAGCTTTCCAGCCTAAAGGATAGTAAATCTCTGAGAAAACAGCCAATTGGTTACCCTTAACTTTAGCAGTGTATGTCAATTTATTAGGAACTGAACTCTGCAATTGAATAGTACCTTCCCCGGAAAACTTTCTGCTTGTAAGCTTAGATGCAAACTCAGGGATCATCAAAGCTTCATTGGCAGGATCAAATGAATCCACCACCTTCAAATAGACCAGTGGAGTGAAAGATTTCGCTGTATCCATGGCCAAAGTGATTAATGGAACCAGGTTTGTTGCTCCGTTTACATCCATTACAAACATTGCCTCCTGACCTTTAGTTAAGCCGGAAGCCAATTGTACTTTCAGCGTATCTCTGCCTGGAATCAGGTATTGAAGAGCTTCGCCTCCATAAACTACCGCATCCTTTACAGGTACTTTATTTACCAAAAAGACACCTCCACCTCTGTTCTCTGCTTTAAACTTGTTTCCAAGGGCTCTGATTTCATCATTAACAGTTGCTTCCTCCCGAACACTTTTTACCAACCATGCATTTCCTAAAGCATTTGGATTCAGGATAGCTGTGTCCATTCCATTTTCAAGCGGCTGTAGGAAGTATTTCACATTCATCATATCCAAAACTTTATTGTTCGTTCTGGACAAATGGAATTCTATCAGGTTATTAATGTTTCTTAATTTCGCTCCGTGATAGCCTCCCAGCGATTTATGAAAATAAGAAGCCCTGCTACTGTTAAATCCACCCGAGAAATCAAGTACACGGTAATTTGTCGCCATTCTTAAGGCATGGAAACGATAGGAATTAATCACATTGGCGCGGGCTGCTCCTTCATATCCCAATTCATCTGCTTTTTGCTCCCCTGCTGCCTGTGCACTTTTTACAACTGAAGCAAGTGATGGTCTCGCGGCTATTTCAGCCGCCAATATTTCGTTATCCCCTTTCGTGGCTGATATCGGGTAATCATTGATCCCTTTTTCTTCCCAGTATTTGTATCCGGTACCAGACGCATCATCAGAAGCTCCCAGGTAATTGTATGCAACCGGAAGCATGTCGGCGAAGGTTAAAATCACCAATCCGGTAATCAATATCGTATTTGCCGTTTTTTCTGTTTTAATGTTCAGGAAAATCACCAATAATCCTCCTGCCAGTATTGCAAATAAGATAGATCGGTTCATACTGGAATTAAAAATTTCTTTTCTAGCCATTTTGATGGCCCCGTATCCTTCGATTTGACGGTCTACCTGAGCGGTAACAAACTGCTGTACTTGCTGTGGATTAGAAATATCCAGCTGGTAATTTTGCATCGCAGCTGCAGGATCCATCTGCATTACCTGCTTGGTGTATACTTCATTCAATCCGGCATATTGGTTCGCCTCCATCTGGTTGGTGTAACCATCACCCAATCCGATAATTTTTACTGCAATGAGAAAAACTACAAAAGCTCCCGTTACAATCAAAAACTTTTTCTTTTGTGCAACGATTGCTTCACGCTGCTTAATCAGTTCATTCAGAAACAATACCCCCATCACAGGGATAGTTAGCTCCACAATGATCAATATCATTGTTACAGCTCTAAACTTATTATATGCCGGAACATGGTCAATAAAGAAATTTGTCAGTCCCATAAAGTTTTTACCCCAGGAAAGCATAACTGCCAGAATCGTTACCGCAAAAAGCGCCCACTTAATTTTGTCCTTCAGGAAGAACAGTCCCAGGAATGCAAGCATACACACTACTATTCCGATATAAACAGGTCCTGAAGTACTTGGTTGAGTTCCCCAGTACGAATATCCGTTCAAAGCCGCATTTATCTGATCTTGAGACAATTCGCTGTTTTGGATTTTTTCAGCAAATGGAGAATTTCCGATCTGCTCGGAGGCTCCACCTTTCACATAAGGAGAAATAAAAGTAAATGTTTCATCAATTCCATAAGACCATTGTGTAATGTAGTCACGATCCAAACCAGCTGATTGATTGGATGCCGATAATCCGTCAGGGGAAATTGAAACATCGTTTTTACCACGAATACTGTATTTTGCATAGTCATTCGTCAGGAGAATGTTCCCGCTGTTAATTATAAATGCCAGCAAAAAAACTCCGATAAGCCCGGCAGACGTAATACCGAATCCTACCAATTGTTTTTTACGGATTGCTTCTATGAAGAAATAAATCCCCACGAAAAACAGTATAAAAAAGAAATAATAAGTGATTTGTACGTGATTCATTCCCAGTTCAAAAGCCATAAAGACTCCTGAAAGAATAATTCCCCATAAACGGTTAGACCGGTAAGCATATATGACAGTCCCTAAAATAGCTGGTAAAAATGCAACTGCATTGGTTTTAAAAATATGTCCTGCCTGGATGACAATCAACTCATAACTCGCAAAACTGAAAGCTATGGCGCCCAGCAATCCTACCCACGGATTTAGTTTCAAAAGCCTTGCAAACAAAAGAAAACAAAGGAAATGCAGAAAGATTGATCCTATTGGGTTGGGTAATAATTTAAAATATTGATTGGAAATGATCTTAAACCAGTTTCCGGGATAAGTCATGGACACTTGCTCGGCAGGCATTCCGCCAAAAGCGGAACTAACCCACATGGGTTCTTTTCCTGAACTCGCCCGGTACATTTCAGGCTCACTGTTCATTCCTTTTGCCTCTTTAATATCGTGCTGCTTAACACCATACCCTTCAAATTGCGGCTTAAAGAACATCGCTATCACGATAAACATTACTCCGATAATTGCTAAATAAGCCCAGTTTCTTTGGAAAAATCCTTTTATGTCCATAAGTTAAAATTGTTCAAGCCAAAAATAAGAACTTTAATGTTCCAAAGGGAGTTTTGTCAGAAATTATCCCGTTTTCTGATTTTTAGCGTTTTTTTGAACCAAAGTCGATTTGGAATGTATAGTCATTTGTTCTAATATCGAATTATGAAAACAGGCTTTTTGTTCGTGCTTTTAATGGGATTCGTTTTTGCCGCGAAAGCTTCAGATATCCGGAAATCTGTTCCCGGTTTTTACATCTATAAAACGATTTCCAATAAGTCTGTCAAAAACGGAGAAGCATCTTTGACTCTGCATTTCAACGCTCCCAATTTCAGGGATATTCCTTCAGGTTATCAAACAATGATCTATTATTCGGTGAATGAATTTGTCGACACCCTGGTTTTGGACTCACTCTTTTCGGCAAACATTCGGATTCCTGCTAAAAAAACTGTTTTTAAATTTTGGCCTGGTCCTGGTTATGAGGAAGTAATCACTGATTCGATGCTTATTGAAAATCAAACGGATAATGAAGCTCAGGTCAATTTCCTTTCATGGAGCACAATGATTGAAGTGGACAAACCCGTTATTTACCTTCAGAGTCCATACAAAGTTGATTTTTCAATTCGGGTGAATCCTGCAAATGATTTCACTTTTACTTACCCGGCTTACGAGGACAGTTGGAAAGGAACTCTTGACCCAAGCGGACAAATGACCATTAACGGGAAGAAATATCCTTACCTGTTTTGGGATTCGAAGCAGGAATTTATCCCCGGAAAACATCCAAACGGTTATCGTATTTCCAGACAGGAAGTCATCTCATTCCTGGAAGAGCAGCTTTCGAATACCGGATTGAACTACCGGGAAAAAACAGATTTCATCACTTATTGGGGACCACGATTAATGAAATACGAAAATGTCTTTCTGCAATTCTACCTGCAGGAAGCATGTGATCAATTTGCAACCATCCAATGCGATCCGGCACCAACAGCGATTAATCGATTATATATCGGGTTTTCCGAATGGAACGACCGGTTTGAAAAATACATTCGCCCTATCGAATTTCCAACATTTAAACGAAACGGATTCAACATACTTGAATGGGGTGGATATGAATTTAAATCAATTGAATTATGAACCGTAAACTCATTATCCTCTATTTTTTAGTCCTGCCGTTTCTCGGGTTATCCGGAATAAAAGAAAGCCTTCCTTCTTATTGGATCATTAAAGACAGTGTTTCCTCTAAAATTCATGCAGACAGTACGCACCTCGTTTTCAGGGTCGAAGATTCTTACGGACAACTCATGCTCAATCAACATCCGGTAATCGTTCAGGTGAAAGTTGATGGAAAAACCAAAAGGTTTACGGTTATCAATAAGAAACCGACGTTTAAGTTATCCCTTCCCAAAGGGAAACACACATTGGCTTTCTTCATCAATGCAAACTTTGATGAAATTAACCTGGAACAAGCGTTTAGGGGACAACACTATTATGAAATCGGGCTCAATTTCCAGGGATCGGCCGGTTCCGGACCACAAATTATGTTGGAAAAACCGGTCATATACCTGTACAGCGAAAAAGAGGAACCATTCAGCCTGAAAGTCAAAACCGATGCGGAACTGAAATTTACCTATCCGGTATATCAAGATAAATGGGAAGGAAAAACATCCAAAGATGGAACGATCCGGATAAACGGTTCCGATTATCCTTACCTGTTTTGGGATGCAGCTCTTCCAACCGAAAACTTAAAACCGGATTGGCAGCATGCGGACGAATTTGAAGGTTCTAATGCTGTGGCTTATTTAGATAGGCAGTTGACTGCTTTGAAATTCAACGAAAAGGAAAAAACCGATTTCATTACTTATTGGGGACCTCGCATGCAGAAAATGAAGATTGTCCAAATCATATGGATGTTGGATGAAACCATTGATTCTATTGCCTCTTTGGAAATAACTCCTGCATTCAAGCAAAACCGGATTTATATCGTTTTCCGCGAAACCAGTCAGTTCACGGAGCGAACATTGGAATTAAGACTGCCTGTACTAAAAAGGATAAATATAGATCGGACGGGAAATTACCTCATAGAATGGGGCGGAATTGAATTTGAACCAAATCTATAAGTTATGCGCTTTTTATTATTTTTCCTGTTAGTCAGCTTCAACTTATCGGCAGCCAATTTTGAAGTTATTCCCGATTATTTTGTCCGGTATGAAAAGGACAAATACCCCGTTAAAGAAGGTTCACGGATTAAGATCCTTTGTGAATTCGATTCCGACTATGACCCTTTCCGCGAACTTCGTTTCGGGATGAACGGCAGCAATGAACGCATTAAAATGTCGGACAAAAATGAAGTGATTGTAATCCGAGAAGCACAAAAAGCAGTGTTTCAATTTTATTATGACAGTAATTTCCAGGAAATTGAAACCGATTCGATTGAAGTCAAACCGGGAATGATTACGATCATTTCTCTGCATTTCAAAGCAAGGAATGAACCACGCCCCGTCAAAAAACCCGTTATTTATCTTTACCCGGAATCAGACATTGAAATTTCGGTCGATCTCAAAGCCCGGGGAGATCTTACATTCATCTATCCGGATTATTCGAAAGACTGGAAAGGTACTGCTCATCCGGACGGATCGATCAGCATAAACGGAAAAAACTATCCTTACCTATTTTGGGAATCGGAACAGCACTTCAACATGTTTGATTCCGAATTGGGAGGTTTTTTAGTAACAAAGGAAACAGTTGTCACAACTTTGGAAAAGCATTTGTCTGATTTTGGCTTTAACGATCGGGAAAAAACAGATTTTATTACTTTTTGGGGTCCGCAATTGCAAAAACATGAAAGTGTTTACATCCAATTCATTACTAATGATGCATGCGATCAATTTGCCCGACTGAACGTTGAACCTAAACCCCGGCACATAAACAGGGTTTACATGATCTGGAGTCCGGTTGACAACCATCGGAAAGTTTTCATGAAACCGCAGAAAATCGAAAAAATGAACCGTGACGGCTTTGATGTATTGGAATGGGGCGGCATTGAAGTGAACAGTGAATTGAAGTTATAAATTCGGGACCAGGTGCATTCACTTACCAATTTTCCGGTTTCGCTTATCAATTATCTATTTTCGCTTCTCAATTTCCACGATCCATTCTAATTAATTTACTTAGTTTTAGAAAAAAAACATATGAAAAAATTAATCCTTTTACTTTCAATTTCGAGTGCAGTTCTGGTAACTTCCTGTAACATGGCAAGCGATGCAGATTATGATGCAATGGCTAAAGACATGTGCGACTGTGTGAACAAGTCTTCAACAGGTATTTCAGATGACATGAAAAACGCGATCATTCAATCTGAAAAAGATGGAACTGATATGGAAAAAGCTATGACAGCCGTCATGATGAAAGACCTTGAAAAGGGAATGGCGGATGCCCAGGCCATGCAGGAACTTGGAACAGAAATGCAGGATTGTTCAAAAGACCTGGAGAAAAAATACGACCAGGTGTACACTTCTGAATCAGAAGACGAGGTAATCGAAAAAATCCTGAACGCTTTGAAAGCAAAAGAGGGATGTGAATTTACTTATGCAATCATGAAAATGGGTGCGAAAGAAATGAAGAAATAATTATCCCAAAAATAGAATTATCAAGTGGGCACGCGATTAATCGCGTGCCCACTTTGTTTCAATGATTTATTTCTTCGGATTTGCGAACATTTTCACATCATCTCCTGTGATCTTCGGACCGCACAGAATCACCAGACGTTCTACAATATTTCTCAATTCACGGATATTTCCGGTCCAATCGGTTTGCTGCAATTCAAGCAGTGCATCATCTGTAAATTCTTTCTTCGGGATTCCATGCTCGCTGCAGACCAGGGCAATAAAATGCTCCGCAAGCATCGGGATATCTTCACGACGCTCATTCAAAGAAGGAACGTGAATTAAGATCACTGCCAAACGATGGTACAAATCCTCCCGGAAACGCCCTTCAGCAATTTCTTTCCGCAGATCCTTATTCGTTGCCGCAACCACGCGCGCGTCGATTTTAATATCTCTTTCACTTCCTACGCGTTGAATCACGTTTTCCTGGAGAGCACGCAATACTTTTGCCTGAGCAGAAGCACTCATATCACCGATCTCATCCAGGAACAAGGTTCCCCCCGAAGCCAGCTCGAATTTCCCTTTTTTGTCTTTTACGGCAGAAGTGAACGCCCCTTTTTCATGACCGAACAATTCACTTTCGATCAATTCACCCGGAATGGCAGCACAATTCACTTCCACAAACGGCATTTTCCTGCGGTTGGAAAAATCATGAAGCGATCGGGCAACCAATTCTTTTCCGGAACCATTTGCTCCGGTAATCAATACACGCGCATCCGAAGGAGCTACTTTTTCGACCATTTCCTTGATCTTGTTGATTCCTTCGGTTTCTCCGATAATCGAAGATCCTTTGAATTTGCGTACAGTTGTTTTCAGCTGCTTGGTTTCCTCAACCAATACCATACGGTCTTTCGCATTCCGGATAGTTACCAGGATACGGTTCAAATCGAGCGGTTTTTCAATAAAATCGAAAGCGCCTTTTTTAATTGCATCCACCGCAGTTTCAATATTTCCATGACCTGAAATCATAATAACCGGCGTGTCGATCTTTTGAGCCATCAATGCATCCAGGACTTCCATCCCATCCATTTGGGGCATTTTGATATCACAGAAGATAATATCGTAAAGCGTGTTTTTTGCTTTTTCAAGCCCTTCTGTTCCATTTTCAGCTTCATCTACCTGAAAGTCCTCAAATTCCAGAATTTCACGCAGAGCCCGGCGAATAGCGCGCTCATCATCTATGATCAGTATCTTTGCCATATTTTTTTATTGTGAACGAAAATAACCAAATTATTGCGTACGGACGCGAAGCATCGTGTTCCCACAATATTTTTTTAAAAAAATCTTCTGAGAACTCCTTCTTTCAATGAGCATGGAGAGATCACCACTTCTTTGATCCCAAACTTCTCAATAACCCATTTGGTTTTTAAAGCAGCAACCGGGGCCATTTTTCTTCGAATCGGGATAATAAAAGGGTGGTTTTCCCGCTGTTCGGAAGTAGAATCAATGATCCAGTCTAAGGTGTCAATTAATTCGGCTCTCGGAATACGGATATTTTGCAGCATGTTCGGAAATGCTTCTTCATGCACCATTTCATAGAAAGTTTCAAAACTCCCGGATGCTCCAACCAATACTTCACAGGACCTGAAATTTTCAAGTTCCTTCGAATTTTCCTCAAACCACGCTATTAATTGATTTTTGTTTTCCCTGGTCAGCGGATCTCCCAATGAGAATAGCTGAACAGCTCTTGACACACCGATATTTGCACTGATAAACTCCAGTTCTTTACCGGTTTCAATGCGAATGAATTCCGTACTTCCGCCTCCAATATCCATAATCAGTGAGCTCTTATCAAATTCATAGGACCAACTCACTCCCTGGTAGATCAATTTCGCTTCTTCCAATCCGTCAACGATCTCGATATCCAAATCAAACCGTTTTTTTATTTCGTGCAGGAATTCAGCCTTATTACCGGCATCGCGAACCGCGGAAGTTCCAATTCCAACAATCGTTTTAACTTCCAGGCTCCTGCAGGTTTGCTTAAATTTTTCAAATGCCTGAAAAGCGCGTTCCATGGCTTCATCCGAAATGATCCCTTCATTGATACCTCCCATTCCGAGGGCGACTCCTTCCTTTGAATTATGTACAATATCAAATCCGGTGGTATGCACATCCGCAACCAGTAGATTAAAGGTATTTGTTCCAAGATCAATGACCGCTACACGCATGTTATTTGACTTTCAACCAAAGAATAATATTTTTAAATCGCAGTGTGTGGCCAAATTGAAGTAAACCGTTCTTGAATAATCGCGCTGCAATGGCGATCACACCCAAAGAACTTACCAGGAGTAAAAATAAGGAAACAAACAATTGGTACGCATCTCCATCGGCGAATCCCACTGCCAATTTCACCATAGCTACTACCGGAGCTGTGAACGGGAAGTACATCAGGAATGTTGTCCACGGGGTGTCCGGGTTCTCCAAAGCAAAATAACCGGCATATAACGCAAAGCACAAAATCAGGATTAAGGGAATCAGGAACTGCTGTCCGTCGGATTCTGAGCCTGAAACTGCACCCAGTGCCGCGAAAAATGCTCCATAGAATAAATATCCGCAGGCAAAGAACAGCGAAAAATAGAACAGCATCACTCCGAATTGCACACGGTCGAAGACTAATTCCACGAACTGATTGTAATCGCTTACCTGTCCTGCTGCCTGGTTCGATGCATCATAGATATCCACGAAAATCGTTTCCCGCATAAAGTAGAGTCCCAACCCGATAATCAGGCACCATAAGAATACTTGTAAAAATGCGCTGATTCCAATTCCCAGGATTTTCCCCAGCATCAATGATCTTGGTTTCACAGTTGCCAGTAAGATCTCCACTACCCGATTCGTCTTTTCCCTGGAAACAGAGCGAAGGATCGTCATTCCGAAAAGGAAAATAAATACAAAGATTACAGCTCCGAAGAATAATCCGACCCACCCGGCCATATCGCTTTTAACATCCTTCGGATCGTAAACATTTCGAAATGCAAAGTTCAGGGGCTGCTTGATCTTTCTAAATTCCGCAACTGACAATTTCGTAAACTGTTTGGCGAGTACTTCTTCCAATCGTCTTTCAACCTGGTAGCGGATATTTACCGACATGGTAAAAGAAGGTTTTTCCCGGTAGAACAAAAAGCTCGATTTATTCGACAGGATCTTCTCGTTGACTTCAACCATCGCATCAAAATCAGCAAAGCGCTTCTCATCAGCAAACTGCTCTATTTCGATATAGTTCGTAGCAAAAGAGTATTGAATATTCGGATCTTCCCGCGACATGATCTTGTGTTCCATAATATTAGCCGGATCCACAATCAACACGTGCCATTTTTGCTGGTCTTTTCCTCCGAATTGGAAAATCAGGAATGTAAAGGTCAGTACGACCATCGGACCTAAAATAGCCATCAGTATAAAAGAACGGCTTCCCAGTCGTTCTCTTAGTTCACGCATAGCGATTATCCAACTATTTCTCATCACTATCAGTTGTTACAGTTGCAATAAATACTTCATTCATACTTGGTAAAACCTCCCAGGCAGCTTCAATTTTGACTTGACCCATCAGGGTTNNCGGTCATCACCCAATATTTCTTTATCAATCAGTTCAAAGCCTATCCACAATGCATTCACGAAGGCAATCATATTGCCTCTGAACTTAACTGCGTATTCCCCTGTCTTTTGCTGATCCTGGATTTCGCTCACACGTCCTTCCAATACTTTTTTGGATTGATGGATCAGTACTACCCGGTCACAAATCTCCTCCACGCTGCGCATATTGTGTGTTGAAATCAGAATTGTCTTCCCTTTCGCTTTCATCTCCTGCATTTCAGCTTTGATGAGTTCCACATTTACCGGGTCAAATCCAGAAAACGGTTCATCCAGTATCAATAAATCCGGTTCATGCAATACCGCAAAAATAAATTGTACTTTTTGAGCCATTCCCTTCGAGAGCTCCTGAATCCTTCTTTTTCTCCAGTCGGCGCAATTAAATTTTTTCAGCCAATAATCCAAAGCAGTATTGATCTCCGATTTACTCATTCCACGCAATGCACCCAGGAAGTGAGCATGTGCTTCAACAGTCATTTGTTTATATAAACCCCGCTCTTCGGGTAAATACCCGATATGAGCCAAATGTTTCTGTTGCAGCAAATCGCCGTTAAACCGGATTGTTCCCGAATCCGGTTCAATAATTTTATTGATTATCCGAATCAGCGTCGTTTTTCCGGCTCCGTTTGGCCCAAGCAACCCGAAGATTTCTCCCTTTCGAAGGCTGAACGAAACCTGGTCGATTGCCGCTTTTCGCTGATAGCGTTTTGTAAGCTCTTGAATTTCTAACATTTAATCAAAAATGATTTATTTACTCTGTAAAAGTACCTTATTCCAGTTTTTCCATCGGTAAACCAACCAAAAAACAAGGATCATTAACGGATAAAACAGGAACATGGTTACATACATATCCCAGCCTAATACCGGTTCGGATACATCTATAAATAAAGCATCTGTCCGGATTACCTGCCAATTATTAGTAATAATGATAATTCCAAATAGATTATTTGCCAGGTGGAATCCCCAGGAAAGTTCCAGGCCGTCGTCCATGATGGCAATAAAAGAAGTGAAAATTCCGGATACCACATAATAAACCACAGCAAATGCTCCCAAAGTGTCGATTTCCGGGTTCATCAGGTGCAATGCTCCGAAAAGGGCTCCGTTTATAAGAATCAGGTAAATTCCTTTTTGAGTGACTTTTCCGAACAACTGGAGCAGAAATCCCCTGAAAAGGATCTCTTCAAAACCGGTTTGAATTGGGACCAGGACTAAAGCCAGCAAGAGTAAATAAAAGAAGTGCTCACTCTGAAAATTCCAGCGTATATGATGATTGAAATCAATGAATGTGATAAAAAAAGAAACCATCATCAGTGTTGACCATAAACCGAATGAAAAGAAGAAACGGGTAAAATCGAAGCGTGGGCGTGCTGTTAAGAAGGTTCGAAATGGCCGTTCAAAAATTAATTTCGAACAAAATGCTATGGTTAATATTCCAAAAACGAAAGGAATCATATTTAATGAGAAAAACTCATTTTTAGAAAATAAATCCTGTGCGTCGGGCATTGAAGCAAGGGATTCACCGGCCGGTAATTTAGCAGAGATAAAAAGACTCATTAACGCCCCCCCGATAAAATAAACACCAATCAAAATCGCCGCAAGTCCCAGCAAGTAATGCCTGATACCGATCGTGGGCTCGAGCGGACTCGTAAATCTTCTCATACGTTAAAGCTAATGAAAAGAATATTTATTCGGGTGATTCGGGAAGATTGTCGTTAAATTCTTTTGGACGGCTAGAACTTTAGCATTGATTATGAACGCAGTAGGGGTGCGATTCATCGCACCCCTACTGTCAATTATTTGGTTTTCCTTTTACTGGAACATATCTTTCATACGCTGAAAGAATCCTTTTTCATTTTGTCCGGGGTTCGGCTTGAAGTTTTCACTTGCTTTCAATTTTTCAAGGATTTCTTTTTCTTCCTTGCTGACCTTCTTCGGTGTCCAAACGTTGATATGCACAAACAAATCTCCGTGTCCGTAACCCTGAAGTACCGGCAATCCTTTTCCTTTCAAACGGAGCATTTTACCGCTCTGTGTTCCGGGTTCCACTTTGATTTTCGCTTTACCGGTCACAGTAGGCACTTCAATGGATTCACCTAAAACGGCATCCACAAAGTTCACAAATGCTTCATAATGCAGGTGTTCTCCGTCTCTTCGCAACTCTTCGTGCGGCTGTTCTTCGATTACTACGATTAAATCTCCCGGAATTCCGTTGAAAGGTCCTGCATTTCCCTTCCCGGAAACACTTAACTGCATTCCTTCTTCAACACCTGCAGGAATTTCGATCTCAATGACTTCTTCTTGTCTTTTCAATCCCTGATTATCAGCATCCGAAGGTTTTTGATCGATCATTTTACCTGCTCCCTGGCAAGTATTACATGTCGACTGCGTCTGCATTGCACCCAAAAATGTTTGGGCAACGCGTGTAATACGGCCGGATCCGTTACAGGTAGCACACGTTTTGTATGTTACACCTTCTGCGTTCACCAGCTTATTGACTTTGATTTTTTTGGTTACACCTTCCGCAATTTCTTCCAATGTCAGTTTCATTTTAACGCGCAGGTTTGTTCCGCGTACCACACGCTGGCCACCACCTCTTGCACCGCCAAAACTACCGCCTCCGAAAGCACCTCCGAAAATATCCCCGAATTGTGAGAAAATGTCATCCATGTTCATTCCTCCGCCAAATCCGGCATTTCCACCTAAACCGGCGTGACCGTATTGGTCATAACGTGCCTTCTTGTTTGCATCCGAAAGTACCTCGTATGCTTCAGCTGCTTCCTTAAACTTATTCTCAGCCTCGGAATCTCCCGGGTTTTTATCCGGGTGATATTTCAATGCCATTTTGCGGTAAGCCTTCTTAATTTCAGCTTCCGATGCCCCTTTTGAAATGCCAAGAACTTCGTAATAATCTCTTTTATCCATATTCCTTTTACAAGTGCAAATTGCAGGTTAATTAAAGACCGCAATCTGTAATATTTTACTGTCCTACAACTACTTTCGCGAAACGGATTACTTTATCGTTCAGATAATATCCTTTCTCCACATCATCAATGATCTTTCCTTTCAAATCTTCCGATGGCGCGGGAACATTCGCAATCGCCTCGTGTAAGTCCGAATCAAATGCCTGGTGCTTAGCATCCATTTGTTTCAACCCTTTTGCTTCCAACAAACTTCTCAATTTGTGGTGGATCAGTTTGAAACCATCTTTCACAGCTGAAATATCTTCTGAGTTCTCATTATTTGCAATAGCACGCTCAAAATCATCCATGACAGACAACATGTCTTTCAGGACTCCAGCACTTGCCGTTGAAATTAACTCGATCTTCTCTTTATTGGTGCGTTTACGGTAATTATCAAACTCCGAATACAAACGCAAATACTTGTCATTTAATGCCGCAATCTGGTCTTCAGATGAAGGTGCATCCGCATTTACTGACGAATTGTCAGCGTTTTCAACCTGCTCGTTCATCGTCTCATCCTGATTCTCTTGATTCTGCGCATCAGCATCCTGGTTAAACTCTTCGTTTTGAACTGCTTCTTCTGCCATTATTGTCAATTTTTTGATTGACTTTAGTCAACTACCTTGCCACAGCAAGGAAACAGACAAGGTGACAGGAAAACTGACATGATAATTACGAATGGGGTGAAACAAAGGTGGGCACGCGATTAATCGCGTGCCCACCTGATTATTGCAATCAATTTATTCGGAATTCACTAAATCTTCATCAAAACGGCCGGGTCCTGTTTTGCTCCCGAAGCAGAGTAAACTACTTTTTGATCACCGAATGTTCCGTCGAGTTCGATTTCATAATAAACAGCCTTACCTATTTCAATGCGTTTTGCGTCATCCGGTTTAAAATCCTTGTAATCTGTTTTTAGTTTGGATAAAATAACTGCAGGCAATTCCGTGTTTTTGATCTCCTGTTCAATTTTCAGGATGGTTCCTTCCGCATTTACCCACACTTCATAATCGTCTTTCCCCAAGTCGAATTCAGCTTCATAAATCCCGTTTTTCACTTCCCAATCCAAATCTTTCGCATCCGGATATTTCGTTACCACCGCATTGATCACTACCGAAGGGATCTCCTGCGGATCGATGGTGCTGGCNNGGAAAGAATTGGGAATTTCATGATGTTCAAACAGTTAAAAGTTTAAATAATTCAAATGGATTTTGAATTAAACTTTTGAACCATCAACTAAATGTTAGCGTAAACTGATGTATCCCCAGTGCATAATGGTAGGAAATCTGACAGCCGGAAACATCTGCTATCGATTTCACAATTGCCAGCCCTAAACCGGTGGAAGATGTGTCATTCGATTCCTTGTAGAAACGCTGATAAAGATTTTGCGGATCAAGGGCTTTCTCCATTCCTGTATTGGAAACCTGTATAGAAGAATCTGTCACCAATATCTCTATTTTTCCGTTTTTCGAATTGTGCCGGATTGCATTTTTGAGCAGGTTCGAAAACAAGATATGTGCTAATTCCCGATTCATCGTTGCAGTCAATTTTCCTTCTTCAGACACATTTAGTGTGATTTCTTTGAATGCGATCTGGTCCCGGAAATCATCCAGTACCTTTCTCACCAATTCGTTAAAATCCACTTTTTCCTCGTTCAGGAATTGCTGGTTCTCAATTTTTGAAAGGAGCAGTAACGATTTATTCAGCCGTGTAAGGCGCTCCAGCGTTTCAATGGTCTGAAAGATTTCCCTCACCACTTCTTCGGATAATTCCTCATTTTCTGCCAATAATTGTAATTTATTCAATGCTATGGCAAGCGGTGTCTGCAATTCATGTGAGGCATTCTCGATCAGTTGTTTTTGATTGTGAAATGAACGAATATTGCTCTCTAATACTTCTGTAACGACTTTATTCAGGAGCAGGAATTCTGCAGTTTTGGATTGAATGGGCTGTACATGCTCATTTTTACCCAGTTTGAATTGACTCAGGCGATTGAGATAGTTGAAAAATGGCTTCCACATACTTCGCAGCACCAGGGTATTTATAAGCAAAATGGTGACGATGAGAATAAGATAAAGCCACAACAAGGAATAGAAAAGGTCCTCGATCAGGTCATCTTCCTCCACCATGGAAGAAATCACTTTCAACTGGTAAAATTCATTTTCTTTTGCTTCAAAAACGGTGGTCAACAAACGTACTGGTTCCAAATCATCTTCATTCTCCATGTACATCAACGTGTCTTTGTACTGGTCATGATGCTTCAATGCGTGGTGTTCCGCGATTTTCCGGATTGCATAATTTCCTTCGTCAAAACTGCTCTTGTTTAAGACCGTAGAATCCATTTCAGCTTCGTGAATGATTAACAGTTTGGAGTTATCCAGCCCGTCATCTATGCTGTCGTGCACCTCATCAATCATATTTATATAAAAAATGAAGGCCCAAACGGACAGCGAAACAAGCAATCCAAGGGACATAAAAACGATGGTGCGCTGAATGAGTTTCACGATTCTATCAGTTTATAACCAACTCCGTAGATCGATTGAATTTCAATCCCGGAATCCAGGTCGTTCATTTTCTTCCTTAAATTCTTGATCTGTGAATAGATAAATTCAAAATTATCCGATTCATCAATATTGTCTCCCCAAACATGCTCTGCCAGGGCCGTTTTAGAGATCAATCTTCCCTTATTCGAGATCAGGTACATCAAAATTGCGAACTCTTTGCGGTTTAATGACACTGGGGCATTTTTGACAGTCACAGCCTGATTGGTAATATCCACGCAAATATTTCCGATCTCCAATAAAGCATTCCCGTCGAATTTTTTTCTTCGTACAATGGAACGAACACGTGCAACCAGCTCAGAAAAATGGAAGGGTTTTGTCAGGTAATCATCCGCACCTAAATTCAATCCTTCCAACTTGTCATCCAGCGAATTCCTGGCAGAGAGGATCAAAATTCCATCCGATTTATTTTGTTTTTTCAATTCATGTAGCAGTTCCAGTCCGCTTCCGTCGGGTAAATTAATGTCTAATAAAATACAGTCGTATTCGTAAATCAATGCTTTATCCAACGCATCTTTCAGGTTTGTTGCCCTTTCCACAACCGCTTTTTCCTGTTTCAAAACACGTTCGATCGATTCCAGCATCTCGAGCTCATCTTCAACAACCAATATCTTCATCGTCCAAAGTTCTTTTAAAAATCTGAAAAAAATCTGGAATTATTAGAGTCAGGATACAAGACTTTGAGAGGCAAGACTTGATAACTGTCTTGACTTCTGACTCTTTTAGTCTTGGATCTAAATTTAGATTAAACACTTCCACATAAAAAATAAGCTCTAAATTTGTACCTCATTTCAAAATGCATGCTTCGTCCTTTCAGTGATGCCCTTAAACTCATCCTTTTCTGGATTGTCTGTTTCGACATCCATAGAATCTTATTTTCGATTCATCATTTCGGAAAGTTAAAAGAATCCGGTTTGGGTGAATGGCTCCTGACTTTTGTCTATTCATTCCGATTGGACCTTGCTACAGCTGCCGGACTTTCAACGATCCCGTTTTTATTCCGCTTATTCCAATATTACTCTGATTGGCGTGGTTGGAGACGCTTATTCCGCATTAGTCTGATTGCTTCTGTGACCTTCCTGGTATTAGTTCAGGCTGGTGAAATCGTAGCTTACGGAGAATGGAACCACAAACTGACTTCCCGTGTATTCATGCACCTCTCACACCCGGATGAAGTAGCTCGAACTGCCAATTATTCCATGATCTTCTGGTATATTCTGTATGCCTTGATTCAGCTGGCGATTTACACTTTCCTTTCCCGGAAATTCTTCAAAAAAAGACCTATTGAAAAAGCAAATATCCGGCATTGGTTTGAGTGGCTTGCATTGCCGATAACTTATGTCATCGCCGTATTCTTCTTCTTCATGTCGCTTCGGGGTGGTTTCCAGCCCGTACCGTTGAATATCAACGCAGCAAGTTATTCGAACAAAGCAGTTGTGAACGACATTTCAATCAACTCGCTTTATTTCTTCGGAAAAAGCTATTTGTTATACAATCGTTCTGAAATCGATGCTTTTATCCCGAAAGTAGATAAGGTTTTGGCCCGCCAGGAAGTTGAGAAATGGTACAGTTATCCCAAAAAACACGACAATTACTTTTTGGAGAATAACCGCCCGAATGTAGTGTTTATTGTCCTGGAAGGATGGTCAGCTGAAGCAATAGGAAGTCTTGGTCCGAATAAAGGTGCTACTCCCAATTTTGATAAGCTGACTAAAAGCGGTGTTCTTTTCACCAATATTTATGCTACCGGAACAACTTCCGAAATCGGGAACTCCAGTATTTTTAGCGGACATTATACCCTGCCGGAAGTTTCCATTTCCATGCAGCCGGAAAAACACCGCAGACTACACTGTCTGAACGAAGACATGGAGGCCTGGGGATACCACAGTTCCTATATTTTCAGCGGCGATTTAAAGTACGGGAATATCGGCGGATATTTTATGGACCACGGATTTGATGTCGTAAAAGACGAATCGGATTTCCCTTCCGACCTTCCTCGTGGAAAGCTCAATTTCTTCGACCGAGACTTGTATAAATTCCTGATCCGGGAAATCAACCAGAATAAGAAACCATTCCTTCAATGCGCGTTCACAGGAAGTACGCACGCTCCGTATGACCAGCCCGCAGCATCCGGAAAAGGAAAACATTTTACCGG
>DJFP01000070.1:16645-17719 GCA_002432565.1 Flavobacteriales bacterium UBA5869 | reverse complement strand
GGAACCAACCAGGTCACACAATTTAGGAAGCCATTTTTGTACCAGCATTCTGCAGTCTTCTGCTACTCCCCACCAATCATTCCATTTCATAAAATCAATGGCTTCGGGAATGGTCAGATAAGCTGAAAAATCGCGTGTACCGTTAAATTGATGGTAATCCAGGAATTGTGAATCCCCCGGAAAATCTGCTTTGTACCCCCAGCTTATTACCAATGGGTCCAGCTGGTCCTGGTGCTCCGGTTTCACATGAAGAAAACTCGATCCTTTCGGGGTCATCATCCATTTATGACAAGCTCCTGTATAGAAATCCGCATTCAGTGCTGTCAGGTTCAGGTGAATATGTGCCGGAACATGTGCTCCGTCCACAAAAACCAGCAGGTTTCTTCGCTTAGCTTCTTCACAAATCTCTTTTACCGGCAATATCAAGCCTGTAGCGGAAGTTATTTGCGAAATGAACACCATTCTCGTCTTTTCACTAAAACCTTTCCAGAAATCAGCTAAAAACGCTTCTTTTGATTCAATGGGCAATGTTATTTCCTGTTTGATGTATTTTGCTCCTTTTTCAGTGCAATAAAAATCCCAGGTCCTGTCACAGGCTCCATATTCGATGTTCGTACTCAAAACTTCATCCCCGGCTTTCAAATCCAAAGATTTGGCAACAATATTCACCGCATAAGTCGGGTTCGGCACATAAACCAGGTCATCCGGATTACACGACAGGTATTCCCCAAGCCAGATTCTGCTTTTTTTCAGGTACTCCGGTCCTTTATGGATAATAAACTGCACAGGCTCGTATTCCAGCTCACGCTGAAAACGCTGATAAGCATCAAAAATCGGCTTTGGAGTTGCACCGAACGAACCAAAGTTTAAGAATGTAATATCTTCACGAAGCATAAATGCTTCTTTTAGATTGCTGTAAAGGATGTTGTTTTCTTCCATATTGATCCCGGTTTCGTATTGGTAGGGTCGAAAAATTTTCCGACCCTACTGCCATAATCTTTCTATTCCATTACCAAAAATGGACAAATTCGTAATTCAATTAATGTTTTTCCCAAATCTGCACCAATTCAACCA
>DJFP01000070.1:0-16637 GCA_002432565.1 Flavobacteriales bacterium UBA5869 | reverse complement strand
CCGGTAAAGATATTCGGACAAGGCAAGCCCATGAATGACATGCGCGAACCATCAGTTCCACCGCGAATAATGGTTGGTTTTGGAGTGATCCCTGCCTTTTTCATTGCCTCGATGGCATAATCAGTCACAAAAGGAACATCTTTGATGATTTCCTTCATATTACGGTATTGCTCCGTTACTTTCGATGTATAAGTTGCTCCCGGGAATTGAGCGATTGTCTCTTTCAGAATTCCTTCCAGGCGCGTTTCGTATTCAGCTAATTTAGCTGTAATGTGATCACGGATAATAAAACTTACCGTTACTTCTTCCAATCCGCCCGAAATGGAAGTCGGGTGAACAAATCCTTCGCGGTCTTTGGTACTTTCCGGCGACCATTCGTCCTTTGGCAACGCGTCAATAAAGGCACTGGCAACTTTCATAGCGTGTACCATTTTTCCTTTTGCATAACCCGGGTGTGCACTTACGCCTGTAATAACGAAAGTCATGGCATCAGCAGAAAAAGATTCGTCTTCAATAGCTCCCAATTCTCCTGAATCCAGCGTATATCCGAAATCTGCACCTAATTTTTCCATATCCAACTGCTCCACTCCTCTTCCGACTTCTTCATCAGGTGTAAACAGAATGCGGATCTTCCCATGCGGGATTTCTTTTTTCTTCATCAGCTGCTGAGCCAAATCCATAATAATAGCAACACCTGCTTTGTCATCTGCTCCCAACAATGTCAAACCCGAAGCTGTAATCAGGTCGTCCCCGATTTTCTCCTTCAGGTAAGCATGTTTCTCGGTTGTAATAACCTGGGTAGGATCATCCGGAAGGGTAATAGGAGCGCCAGTATAATTGCGGTGTATGATCGGTTTTACATTCGTTCCCGAACAATCCGGAGCGGTGTCCATGTGCGAGCAGAAACAAATAGTTGGAATGTTTTCTTTGGATGAAGTTGCCGGAATGGTTGCATACACATATCCCCACTGATCAGCTTCTGCGTCTTCGATACCCAATTCCTTCAATTCTTTTACCAATAAATGCGAAAGGTCTTTTTGTTTGTCACTGGAAGGAAAGGAAGTGGAGTTTGGGTCTGCAGTCGTGTCAATCTGTACGTAACGCACAAAACGTTCTTCTACCGAATACGGGGCATTTTTCATGTGATTCTAATTTTTCCTTAAAATTAGAAGTTTATCTATGCACCTGTCGTCATTGTTGAAAACTATGCTCAATTTCCGGAAAAAAGTCGATCCGATAGCAGATGAATCTATATTTCTTCCAATTCCCCGAATCTGTTTGAAACCATAATCTAACGATACCCGCCGGCAAGCTGAATCAATTCTTCTTTCTTAGTGATAAAGATCTTGCGTGTTTGCGTATCGATCAATCCTTCTTCTTTGAGCTCTTTGAGCAAACGGATCAAAGTTTCTGTGGCCGTTCCTACGAAATTAGCCAAATCTTCACGAGAAAGATTGATGGGTTCGTCACCGTAAATATCTGCCAGGATCATCAGGGAATAAGCCAAACGCTCACGAACCGTTTTCTGGGCCAGATTCGTAATGAAAATAGCACGTTCGCCCAATTCTTTGGATAACTCCTGGATCAATGAATTTCTCAGGCTCGGAAGTGTATCCATCATGTTCAGGAAATCATCCTTGGAAACAAAACAAATATTGGAATCTTCCAGTGTAGAAGCAGACAATTTGTAAGATTCACCACTCAGCATGGCACGAAAACCAATTACTTCGCCCGCTTTGGCAATGTGAACGATCTGTTCTTTGCCTTCATCACCCAGGGCATAAATCTTAACCTTTCCATGATTTACACAGTAAACTCCGCGCGGATAGCTTCCCTCCACAAAAATGGTTTGATTTTTTTTGTAGAACTGACAAGATTTGTGATGATCCAGGTTAGCCACATCTTCACCCGTTAAATGAGCAAAAATACTGTTGGAGCGAACCGCACATGCTTCACAATTCACATGCTTATGTGACTTCTCTACCATTAAATTAGTTCCTCGTTACTGATTGTTCGACAAATGTACTCTTTTTAGCGATTTTCAGAAAACTGATCCACATCATTTTTTAAAGAAAACAGCCCTTCTACTTTTGCAAAAAGGATTGCAACATGGGAAAAGACGAACTGATCCGAAAATACAATCAACCGGGACCCAGGTATACTTCCTATCCACCGGTACCTTTCTGGAAAATTGACCGTTGGAATGCAGTCGACTGGATTGAGACACTAAAAAAGGGACAGGAGCTTCCCGATGGACAGGACATTTCGATTTACGTTCATTTGCCGTACTGCGATTCTCTGTGCACTTTTTGCGGATGTCATAAATATATCACAACCAATCACCAGGTAGAAAGCAGGTACATTGATGCGGTATTGAAGGAATGGGATAACATAGCTTCTCAACTTTCACCCCAAACACGCATTGCCGAGATTCATTTGGGCGGCGGCACTCCCACTTTCTTTGCTCCCGGCGAATTGAAACGCCTGATAGAGGGTTTAAAAAAGCTATTTCCTGTTTCCGAAGACTTTGAGTTTGGCTTTGAAGCACATCCGAATTCGACTACCGAGGAACACTTGCAGGTACTTTACCAATTGGGTTTTAGACGCATCAGCTTTGGTATACAGGATTACAATAAAATCGTACAGCAGGCCATTCACCGGATCCAACCGGAAGAACAGGTTGAAAAATGTCACAGAGCGGCGCAAAGGATAGGCTATACAAGTATTTCTCACGACCTGGTATTTGGACTGCCCAAACAAACACTTAAAGGATTCCAAAAAACGGTAGAACAAACCATTGCTTTCAGACCGGAACGACTTTCACTTTACTCCTATGCACATGTTCCCTGGATCAAAGGTACAGGGCAGCGGGGATTTGACGAAAGTGATCTTCCATCACCTCAACTGAAAAGAGAATTATACGAGTTGGCGAAAGAACGGTTCCTTAAGGCCGGTTACCAGGAAATAGCCATGGACCATTTTGCGCTGGCAGAGGATAAATTGGCACAGGCGTACCGTTCAAAAAAACTACACCGGAATTTTATGGGATATACAACCAATAATACCAAAGTACTTATCGGACTTGGTATGTCTGCCATATCCGATTCCTGGTTTGGCTATGCGCAAAACGAAAAAGACCTTAAAAACTACTTCAAACGCATCGAAGAAAATGGTTTTGCCTGGGAAAAAGGCCATCAACTGACGGAAACAGATCTTGAACGAAGAGAACACATCAATCAGCTTATGTGCAGCTTTGGAACGGAAATCCATGAAGACGAAGAGATTGATATTACAGACATTACTGACAAGCTTATACCGATGATCAAGGACAAACTGGTTGAAATTGCAATCCGGAAAATCACCGTTACGGAAAAAGGAAAACCATTTGTACGGAATGTCTGTATGGCTTTTGATCCATATCTGGAAATTCCTGCTTCGAAGCCAACTTTCAGCATGACCATTTAATCCGAAAACGATGAAAAACCTCCAAACTGACACGGTTATTTGCTTCCATTGCCATGAACCGGCTACGGAAGAAATCATTCGTTTTGAAGCCCACGATTTTTGCTGTAACGGGTGCAAACAAGTCTATCAACTGCTCTCTGAACATGATTTGGGGGCTTATTATTCCGACCAAACACTTACCGGGATCCGTCCGAACAAATACTCCAAAAAAAGATTCGATATACTGGATGATCCGGCAATCCGGCAATCCTACATTGATTTCCAGGAAGGAAGTACCGTAAAAATCACCCTGCATCTCCCGCAAATTCATTGTGCAAGCTGCATTTACCTATTGGAACATTTATCAAAGCTCAATCCGGGTGTTATCCATTCGCTGGTGAATTTCCCGAAAAGACAGTGCTCTATTATCGTTGATGAGTCCCAAATAGCTTTATCAGAACTGGCACACCTGCTTACTAAGATCGGGTACGAACCCAATTTCACCAAAGTCGAAGCACGCAAATCAACAGTAAACAAACGCTTGCTTTTTCAGCTGGGGTTTGCAGGATTTGCTTTCGGAAGTATTATGCTGTGGAGTTTTCCCGAATATTTGGGAATCGATCAAACCTACAAAGGGTTCCGTGACCTGAGCGCCTACCTGTCTTTTGTGGTTTCTCTTCCCGTACTGTTCTTCTCCGCACAGGATTTCTTCAAATCAGCCTTTGGCGCACTGCGAGCAAAAACGCTGAACCTTGATATCCCAATAACAATTGGAATTATCGCGCTTTACCTGAGAAGTTGTTATGCCATTTTCTCCAATGAAGGTCCCGGATACATGGACTCTTTTGCGGCTTTCATTTTTTTCCTCCTGATCGGAAAATGGTTCCAGAATAAAACCTATCAATGGCTTTCCTTCGAACGTGATTTCACAGCTTATTTCCCGATTGCAGTCATCCGCAAACAAGGCGATCAAACAGAACTTTGCCCGATAGACGAGCTAAAAGTCAGTGACCAGGTCCGGATCCGCAATGAAGAAATCATTCCNNACCGGTGAATCCGATTGGGTAGAAAAGAACCAGGGCGACATGATCTATGCTGGAGGAAAGATCTGCGGTGAAACAGTTGAACTTTCCGTTTTGAAAACCAGTTCCAGAAGCGAACTCACCCAACTATGGAACGAACAGCATTCCAAACAGGAGAACGATGGATTCCAATCACGCCAGGACCGCATTTCACGCTATTTCATAGCAGCTGTTCTATTGATTGCAACCGGAGCGGCAATTGGATGGAGCTTTGTTGATCCTGTACAAATCCCGGAAATTGTTACTGCAGTTCTCATTGTGGCTTGTCCTTGTGCATTGGCACTTTCTGTTCCGTTTACTTATGGAAATATGATGCGTAAACTCGGAAGGAAAGGATTCTATCTCCGCAATACCACTATCATTGAACGTATCCAGCAGTGTACACACATCGTTTTCGATAAAACCGGTACTTTGACCGAACAGGATACCAAATCCGTTGAATACATCGGTGAACCGCTGACACTGGAACAACTGGACGAAGTCTATGCAATCACCAAACACGCAACACACCCTTATGCTTTGGCAATCCATCAGTGGATCAGGCAGGCATTGCGCCCTAATGAAATGGATGTAAAAGCCATTGAATATGCCGGATTGGGAATCGCTTCCGAAAACGGACTGAAACTCGGCTCGGCAAGCTTTGTGGGAATGGATGAGTCGAAACACCTGGAATCCTGTTCTTACCTGGCCATACAGGAACATGTTTTGGGGAAATTCGTATTCAAGTCCAGTTTGAGAAAAGGTGTTTCGAATGCCGTTACAACTCTGGGCAGCGCACACAAATTATCTGTTGTTTCCGGAGATACCGGACGTGATTTGGAACTGATCCGCCCGTTTTTCCCTTCCGGTTCGGATTTTCACTTCGAGCAAACTCCTGTAGCCAAGAAAAATTACATCGATCAGCTGCAGCAATCCGGAGAGCGAGTATTGATGATCGGAGACGGACTGAATGATGCCGGAGCACTCAACAGCGCATTTGTGGGATTAGCACTATCCGAAGACCTGGTGCGCTTCACACCTTCCTCCGACGCTATTTTGAAAGCCGAAAACCTGCAATTCCTTCCTGAATACATTCGGTACATCCAACAGGGAAAAGGTTTTTTGAAGATTAGTTTTGCTTTTTCATTGATGTACAACCTCACGGGTGTCGGTTTCGCAGTCTGCGGGGCATTAACTCCTTTTGTCGCAACGATATTAATGCCGCTGAGTTCCATTACCGTTGTCGGGTTGGCTACTTTTTTGACGCTAAGAAAGAAGTTACCTCCATTTCAGGAAACAACTGTTTAATCTTTTTTTCTGCTGACAGATTACAACTGGATAAAATCTACATGCAGCAAATCCTGGATGTAACGCAGCTTTTTGCGTTCCACAGATTCCACAAGGCTCAAAGAAATTCCCCGCTTCCCTGCCCTTGCAGTTCTTCCGCTGCGGTGTGTATAATAATCAGGGTCATCCGGCAATTGATAATGCACCACGAAAGCCAGGTCCGGGAAATCCATTCCACGGGCTGCAATATCGGAAGCTACTAAATACTGGGTGTGTTCCTGCGAAAACATCCGCATCGCTTTTTCGCGTTCTTTGGGGAACATTTCTCCATAAATCTCGGTCACTTTCTTGTCGTGTCCGCGTAAAAAACGAGCCACGTGCTCCACATCCCCTTTTGTTCTGCAAAAAATAATTCCGCGGCCTTTTTTCATGGTTGTCAGGAATTCAAGCAACAGCATGGGTTTGTCTTCTTTCTGGCATTCTACGTATTGATGTTCAATCCGTGGATTCATCACTTCTTTAGTAGCAATAACCGCCTTCGGAGCATCCATGTGCAGGGTTTGCCTGATCCATTTCGTTAATTCACCGTGAATCGTAGCAGAAAAAAGCCATTTCTTGTGAAAATCGTTGGTTTCCCCCAGGATCTTATCGATTTCCTTCATAAAACCTTTCGCATAAAGCTCATCCGCTTCGTCCAGGACAATGGTTTTTACCCTTCTGAGTGAAACAGCTTTCATGCGCATCAATTCCAGTAACCTTCCCGGAGTCGCTACCAATACCTGCGTTGGACGCTGAAGATCCCGCTTCTGCTGTTCAAGATCATCCCCTTTCACAATCGATTGAATGAAGAATTTGTCCAGGTTCTTGGAAAGTTTGAACAAAGTTTTTGAGGTTTGAACAACCAATTCACGCGTAGGCACCAAAACCACTGCCTGTACATCNNACATAATCCTGGTGCTTTTCAATCAAATGTTTCCATGCGTGTTCCTGGATGGGTGTTGGATTCGTAAAACCCAATTCCGCCAGGCGACTTAAGATTTTCGGATTAATCGGTGAACTTGTCTTCATACTACAAAAGTAAACATTACCCTTCGGGAATTGCGAATTACGTCCCGATAATCGGGATACGAATGCCTGATTGTTCATCAAAAACATGATATAAATCACTTTTTTCAATTACATAAGTCATGTTTTATCTTCTGATTCCTGGTGTTCTTTGCACTATGGGAATGATCTATATAATGCTTATCGTAAGTCTCTGTTTAGCGGTTTTTTTCTTAGGGATTTTCCTTTGGGCTGCCAGAACAGGACAGTATGACGATGATTATTCCCCGAGTGTCCGGATCCTTTTTGAGGACGAACCCAATCAAAACGAATCAAATCAAAACAACGATGGAAATACAAACGGTCAAGTACGACAATAAGATTGTCAAATATTTTATTTATGCCACCATTCTTTGGGCGGTAATCGGAATGCTTGTTGGTTTAATAGCTGCATTGCAGCTGGCCTTCCCCGAATTTTTCAATGATTACCTGGGATTCCGGTACATTTCCTTCGGGCGCATCAGACCGCTGCACACCAATGCAGTGATTTTTGCATTTGTGGGTAACGGAATTTTCATGGGGGTTTATTATTCCCTGCAGCGTTTGCTAAAAACCCGTATGTGGAGTGATAAACTCAGCTACCTGAATTTCTGGGCCTGGCAGTTTATTATTGTTTGCGCGGTATTTACACTTCCCTTCGGGATCAGTTCCAGTAAAGAATATGCGGAACTCGAATGGTGGATTGACATCCTGATCGCTTTGACCTGGGTCATATTCGGATGGAATATGTTCGCTACGATCCTTATCAGACGTGTCAAACATTTATATGTAGCAATCTGGTTCTACATTGCAACTTTTGTTACGGTAGCTATTTTGCATATTTTCAACTCCTTTGAGTTACCGATCTCTTTCTTAAAGAGTTATTCCTGGTACGCCGGAGTTCAGGATGCATTGGTTCAGTGGTGGTACGGACACAATGCAGTTGCTTTCTTCCTGACAACTCCGTATCTCGGTTTGATGTACTATTTCGTACCGAAGGCTGCGAACAGACCTGTTTACTCATACCGCTTGTCCATTATTCACTTTTGGGCGCTGATCTTCATGTACATCTGGGCAGGCCCTCACCATTTACTTTACACCTCACTTCCTGATTGGGCTCAAAGCCTTGGAGTTGTTTTCTCAGTGATGCTGATCGCTCCTTCCTGGGGAGGAATGCTGAACGGTTTGTTAACCCTTCGTGGTGCGTGGGACCGTGTTCGTGATAATGTGATGCTGAAATTCATGGTGGTGGCACTAACCTGCTACGGGATGGCCACATTTGAAGGACCGCTCCTTTCCCTGAAATCAGTGAATATGATTTCTCACTTTACCGACTGGACAGTTGCACACGTACACGTTGGTGGACTAGGTTGGAACGGAATGATGACTTTCGGATTGATCTACTGGCTGGTACCCAAAATGTTTAAAACTCCGCTTTATTCTACAAAACTGGCAAACAGACATTTCTGGATTGCTACACTGGGTATTATTCTTTATGCAGTACCTATGTACATTGCCGGTTTCGTGCAAGGTTTGAACTGGCAGGAATTCAACCCGGACGGTACACTGGCATACAAGGATTTCCTGGAGATTGTGATCGATATGAAACCTTATTACATCCTAAGATCAATCGGAGGTTTCCTATACATCTCAGGAGCATTAATGCTGGTTTACAACGTCTATAAAACAGTGAAATCAGGTTCTTTCCAAAAAGACGAAGTGGTTGAAGTTGCTGTTGAAAGAACACATGTATCCAACAAAAAAGAGCACTGGCACCGCGGAATTGAAGGAAAACCTGTTCGTTTTATGATCTTAAGCATTATCGTAGTTGCAATCGGTGGACTGGCAGAGATTATTCCGACCATTGCCGTGAAATCCAATGTTCCGACCATCAGCAGCATTAAACCTTATTCTCCGCTGGAATTGGAAGGCCGGGATATTTACATCCGGGAAGGCTGCAATAACTGCCACTCTCAGATGATCCGTCCGCTGCGTTTTGAAACTGCAAGATATGCTCCCACAGCTGAAAGCGGAAGCTATACCAAAGCCGGGGAACATGTCTATGACCACCCACATCTTTGGGGTTCCAAACGAACTGGTCCGGACCTTGCCCGCGAAGGAGGTTTACGAGGAAATCTATGGCATTACAAACACATGATCGACCCGAAAGCACTTTCTCCCGGTTCCATTATGCCAGCATATTCCTGGCTGCGGGATGATGATTTGAACACTTCTCTTCTCCCGAAAAAGATTGAAGCTATGCAGACCCTTGGGGTTCCATACCCGAAAGGTTATGCAGCAAAGGCACAGGCAGACCTGGACAAACAGGCCAAAACAATTGCAACAGACATTGTGGAGAACATGCCGAAAATCGCTTTGAACGGTCAGAACAAAAATGCAAAGATCAACGAATTACAGAAAAAGGAGATCATTGCATTGGTCGCTTACCTGCAGCGATTGGGAACAGATATCAAAGTTAAAAAACCAGCTAATTAAGGAATATGTTACGATTCATTAAACATCATTTAGCCACAGAGTCCGGAGTGGAATTCTACGGAATTTTTTCCCTGATGATTTTTGTACTCTTCTTCCTGGTCGTTTTATTCCGACTATGGAGAATGAAAAAAACATCGATTGAAGAACTGAGCAATATTCCTCTTCAGATGGAGGAACCAACCATTCAAAACGAATTATCATGAAGATCCTGCACATACTTATTCTCACCGCATGCCTGGTTACCACAAATACCTTCAGCCAGGGTGAAGCATTGTTCAAAGCAAAGTGCAATACTTGTCACGCAGTAGATAAAAACTCTACCGGTCCCTGGTTGAAAGGCGTAATGGCCAAATGGACAGATGCCGGTGAAGCAGACCTGATTTACGACTGGGTAAAAAATCCCGGTTCATTGATTGCAAGCGGAAAAAGTAAAATGGCATTGGCAATCAAGGATTTTTCAGGCTCAGATATGCCTCCACAACAGGCAAGTAATGAGGAAATTGACCAGATTCTGGCTTATGTGGATAACTATACTCCGAAAGTAGATCCCCCTGTTGATGGCACAAATCCTGCTGAAGAAGTGAAAACAGTTCCGAACTACAAACAGAATCTGACCTTGTTTTATGCCTTAGGCGGATTAATGATCGTGTTACTGCTGGCCATTATCCTGATGAGCAATTCTATCCTGAGTTTCGTAAAATCAGATGTATTTAAGAAAAAACTACAGGAGCAGGACAAATTGACCAAGCTACTGTTGGTTTTCATTTGTATCGGTGCTATGTGTATTCCGGGATATTCCTACGGAATGAGTACTCCTGACCCTGTCAGCAATCCGGAGGAAGCCGGGCTTCCATGGTTATTGGTCAAAAAAGCTGACCTGTACATTATGCTCCTTATCAATGCCGTCTTGCTTTTAGTGGTTATGTACCTGCGTGGATTGTTCAACAATTTCTACTATATGGTCTATCCACGAAAAGTAAAAGCGGCCAAAACCAGACAAAAACGTGCTGCAAAGATTTTAACGGATGCTGTTCCGATCGAAGAGGAAAGCAGTATCCTGATGGACCACGAATATGATGGTATCCGGGAATTGGATAACAACCTTCCACCTTGGTGGCTGTGGGGATTCTACATGACTATCATTTTCGCTTTCGCTTATATTCTTTATTACCACGTCTTTAACGGCAACAACCAGGAAACCGAATACAAAGTTTCTATGTTGAAAGCTCAAAAGGAAATTGATGCTTACTTGAAAGACGCTGCCATGAACGTGGATGAGACGAATGTAACTCTGCTGACCGAACCAGCCGGAATTGCTGCCGGAAAGCAAATCTTCGAAGCCAACTGTACTGCCTGTCACAAAGACGGCAGCGGCGATATCGGACCGAACTTAACGGATAATTTCTGGTTGTATGGAAACGATATCAAAGAAGTATTCGGAACTGTGAAAAACGGTACTGCCAACGGAATGCCCGAACATGCTTCCAAACTGAACCCGGTCCAATTGCAGCAGGTTGCTTCTTATGTACTGAGCTTAAAATATAAACCCGGCAAAGAACCGCAGGGAAAAGAATATCCAAAAAAATAACCTGAGCATGCCTGTCATTCCGACGGGCATGCTCAGCATCCCATAAAATCATGGAAGAAGAATTCAGAGATCATATCGCAACCGTTAACGAGGAAGGAAAGCGTATTTGGGTCTATCCTAAAAAACCTAAGGGAAAGTTCACCAACCGCAGAAAACTGGTCAGTTACTCTTTACTGATATTCTTACTGACTGCTCCATTCATTAAAATCAATGGTGATCAACTGATCGAATTGAACATCCTGGAACGAAAGTTCTCCTTGTTCGGAGCTACCTTCTGGCCCCAGGACCTGTACCTTTTCGCTTTGATGCTGGTCATCCTGATCGTCTTTGTGATCTTGTTTACCATTATTTACGGACGCTTGTTCTGCGGATGGTTCTGTCCACAGACAATCTTCATGGAGTTTGTTTTCCGACAGATCGAATATTGGATAGACGGAGATCGCCCGCAACAAATTGCTCTCGACAAACAGGCATGGAATGCACAAAAGTGGATCAAACGCATCCTGAAGCACACCCTTTTCTGGCTCGTTTCCTTTGTGATCGCCAATATNNGGCGGATTGATATCAATCGGGATCTTTACAACCATCTTTTATTTCGTATTCTCCCGATTACGTGAACAGGTTTGTACTACCATTTGTCCTTATGGAAGGCTCCAGGGTGTGCTACTAGATCCGAATTCCATGGTGGTTGCCTATGATTATGTACGTGGAGAAGGCCGGGCAAAATTCCGCAAAGGTGAAGACCGTCCGGCAGCGCAGAAAGGAGATTGTATTGATTGTGCGCAATGTGTGCGCGTATGCCCCACAGGGATTGACATCCGCAATGGAACACAGCTTGAATGCGTGAATTGTACAGCCTGCATTGATGCCTGTGACACCATGATGGATGGCGTTGGATTGGAAAAAGGCCTGATCCGTTTTGTTTCCGAAAACGGAATAAAGAACCGCACCCGCTTTCAATGGACAAGGCGTGTTATTTCATACACCGTTCTACTCGTTATACTGGTTTCCGTTTGGGTTACCATGCTTGTGATGAGGGATGATTTTTCCACAA
The DNA here is from genome assembly GCA_002432565.1 of Flavobacteriales bacterium UBA5869. GTDB lineage: Bacteria > Bacteroidota > Bacteroidia > Flavobacteriales_D > Crocinitomicaceae > Fluviicola. The sequence continues at coordinate 4,624 of DJFP01000070.1, read as the reverse complement.
CCATTATCCGTCAGCGCGGCTCTACATTCCAGGTAACTCGTGAAAACGATATCAGCAATATTTTCGAGATTGATCTGACGAACAAAACAAAGAACAATTTTCATGTCAAACTGATTCCTTCTGATCCGAAAGTCAAACTGGAACTTGCCAATGATTCACTGGAATTGAAAGGTGAAAAACGGGTACGTGAACGCTTTTTGGCACGTTTCCCCTATTCTGTCATTCAAAATGGGACACAAAAAATGGAAGTAATAATCATGGGGAACGGAAAAGAAATAGACCGGGTGAAGATCAAACTGATCGGACCATCCTTTTAAATTCAAAATGATGAACTCAAAATGCAAAAGTTTCTGTTTTGAATTTTGCATTCAGAATTAATAATTAAAATATATGAACTGGGGAAAAAGAATTATTCTGGGAATGGGACTCTTTATGGGATTTATCCTTACAATGGTAGTAATTATGATGCGCCAGAAAATTGATTTGGTGGAAGAAGATTACTACAAAAAGGAATTGAATTATGAAACGCAGATCAGCGCACAGAAAGTCTATGTTTCAGCCAATGAAAAGATCAGTATGAAGACCGAAAAAGACAGTCTGTACTTGTATTTTCCTGCTGTTTTTCAGACAGATGATGTAACGATTAGTTTACAGCGTCCGGATGATAAGAACCTGGACTTTGTGCTGACGGCAAAACCTTTGAGCCGAATCGTGATCCAAACGGCGAAATTCCCAAAAGGTGTTTTCACTTGCACCATTAACGGGAAAATAAAAGACCAACCCTATGAAATGTCTCAGCAAGTAACATTCAGATGATTTTCCTGATTGGATCATTTATACTGGGACTTGCGGGTTCGTTTCACTGCATCGGGATGTGCGGGCCGATTGCGCTCGCACTACCGCTGAACAGGCAGTCTTCCGGAACCATGCTGCTGGGAATCCTGGCTGCAAACCTGGGACGGATCATTACCTATATGCTTTTAGGATTCGTGATCGGTACCATTGGTTATTCCATACAATTATTCCGGATTTTCCAGGTGCTCAGTGTCTTATTCGGGATCGGACTGATACTCATTGCCTGGAGGAAACACTGGCTCAAGCGCATAGAACTTCGAACACCGGGATTGCAAAACTGGATTTCAAAAAAAATGAGCCTTCTGCTTCACCAAAAAGGCACTTCTAAGCTATTCGGAATCGGATTATTGAACGGCCTTCTGCCCTGCGGAATGATTTTCCTGGCATTGGCAAATGCCTTACTTGCCGCAAATCCGATTGGAAGTGCTGCAGCTATGGCCGCATTCGGCTTGGGAACACTTCCTGCACTGCTCGGAGTTGGATTTTTTGCCCAACGGATAAATCAGGCTTTTCGGACAAAATTGATGACGGCGTTCCCCTATATCTTGTCCGTCATCGGATTGATGATCATTCTCCGGGGAGCAAACCTGGGAATTCCTGTTCTAAGCCCTAAAATGGAAGAACAAACCAAACCCGGGGATCAAAAAACGGTAGTGATTGAGTGTCACAAATAACTAATTATCAATTATCAGCTGGTAATTATCAAGGAGAATCCTGATAGGGATTTGGCTATTTACTGTTTTCTGTGGGATAAATTTCATAGGAAACCTTCATGATCTGTTCATTACAATCTTTGACATCCTTTCCGGAACGTTTCGGAATGTAAAGCACTTTTTTCTTCTGACGCTTATTTTTCTGCTTGGAAGATTTGATGTTCGTTGTCACCACCAGCTGGTCATAAATCAAAGGAATAAAGATTTTTCCATCCGGATCTACGAAACCAAATTTAGATTTATCCATAACCAGGGCATAACCGCAGTACAAGTCGTTGAATTTCCCCACACTGTCGTATTTCTGCACCCAAAGCATGTTTCTGTCTATCTGATTATTCACCGGGCTTTCAGGCTCTCCATCTGGTTGTTTTTCTTTCGGATAACCGAGAACTGCCACCGTTGGTCTTGGGGCCGGCAATGTATCAGCCGAAGCGTCTGTGGAATTTTTCACCAAACCATAGTAGACATGATCCCGGGAATGAAGCTTATGTTTCCCGGCTGAAGCAGCGTATTTCGGATTGGTTTCACCCGTTTCATGCCAATCAGTAGGTTGAATAAGCGAACTTTTGCCTCCTGGCTGGTTTGATTGCTGGTTGTGATCGGTCCGTACTGCTGATTCGGAAGGATTCTCATGAGAAGATTTCAAGGAAGCATTTTCGGTCATTTGTTTCGTTTGATTGTTTTTGGAATTTATCCAGTAAACAATTCCGGCAACAACAATTGCCGTTCCTGCAATACCGAGCACCAACTGTTTGATACGAAGGTTCCGCAGGTATAATTTCCCGGTCTGCTGAATCAGCGTGCGTTGGGAAGCTCTTTTGGCAGCCGAACGGATGAGCTGGTGCATTTCCATTTCTTCCCGGAGTTCGGGATTGACCTCAAGTTCCTGTTCGAAAGCGCTTTTTCCTTCTTCCGAAAGTTCATTCTGCAGGTAACGTTCTATGAGTTGATTCCAATTTGTTTCCATGTCTTAAGCTTTAATCGGTTCAACTACTAATTCCTGTTCATGAATCAATTCCTTTGCCTTCTGCAGGCATCTGTATTTCTGTGCTTTTGCGACTTTATCGTTCCGCAAGCCGATTTTCTTTGCAATATCCACCATGTTCCATCCCAATCCATAAAACAACTGCAGCAATTCCTGGCATTGGGCTCCCAATTTTGCCAGTGTGGATTCCACTTCCCGGATCTTCATCTCTTTTTCAAACCAGGCATCTTCCGTTGCTTCGATGTTTTCGTGCAATTCCGTAGAAATTTGTTTTTGTTCCTTGCGGGCCTGGTTGTACCAAAGCAGTTTACAAGTATTCCGCACATAAAAGAACGGTTCAACGGTCAGTTCAAAATCCGAGGATTCGCGCTTACGAACATAGATCAGCAGGGCTTCCTGGAAAATATCCTCCCCGCTCACCGGATCGCAGCCCAAAGTCTTCAGGTAACGGCGGATATCCGGCCATTTCCTGTAAAGCTGCTTCAGTTCCTGCTGCATATTGATGGTTCCAATCATGGAGGCGTTTTCAAGTTGATGTCGGGAAAGTGAAAAGGTAAACAATTATTTATAATTATGAATTACGAATGCCGAATTACGAATTGAAAACACAGAGAAAAAGGCACTTCCCAAAAGTTTCGGGATTCAATAAACTTTTATTTAATCAATGGTATTTTTTTAAGTAAATTTCGTTTACAAAACTGAGTCTAACATGAAACACCTGTTTTTGGTTTGTTTTCTTTATCCTTTTAGTTTCCTGGCCCAACAGACAGAAACTATAAAGTGCCTGGAACTTTATGAGCGTTTCGAGGATGAGAAAAAGTACGATTCGGTAGTTATTGCCTGTCAGCAATTGATCAGGATTGACAGAAAGATTGCCAGGGAATATCATTTGAACTATAAACTTGCTTACGTTGCATTCCAGGCGAAAGACTACGGACTAGCGGTTAAAGAGTCCAAAAAGGTGCTTCCGACTTTCTACATCTTTTGGAAAACAAGAGAGGGAGCGAACAAGAACATACGCTATCGGAATCTCAGCTACAAACTGGTTGAATATTACCATGAAAAAGAGAATTACCGGAAAGAATACTACCACCTTTCAAGGATCAAACGAAGATTTTATTACATGACATGCGGAACCGGAAGACATCTCCGGGAAAGAAACCTGTACAAACAAATGATCGAATGTTCACAGAAAATGGGAAAAACTAAACGAGTAAAGCGGTTGGAAAGAGAACTGGAGGAATATGGCAAGACAGATCGAAGCAGTATTTTTTGATTGACTCTTCTCACTAATGAGTATTTTTCGATGTATGAAACTGTTATCATTTATTGGGTTTTGAGGCTGAAAAAATGTATAAAAACAGCTTAAACATAGTAAAACAACGATGTTAAATTCTAGTACAAAACACGCTTAATAGTCGGGTGTAACTCGGGGAATACTCGGGTGATCTACACTTGATCTATTCGTAGTCATTTCGGGAATGACTTTCAAGTTACACTTATATGAAAAACCTTCGCTAAAACTTCTGATGTTGTGGCTGTTCAACCGCCCCGGNNTTTGGAAACTTATTCTTAAGTTTAGTGCTTCAAATTATTAATATGAATCCTGCTGAACCCAATAAGATCTCACTGATTAAACTTTCGCTGATTTCTACGGGAATTATACTTCTTTTAAACGCTATTATAAACATATTAGCCACCAATTTTAAATGGGAGTACTTGTCTATTAAATTCAACCTGGACTATTTTATTTATGACATTGGTTTGGAAGGAGTTATTATTTTCTTTTGCGTTATGCTAACGATTCTTTTTACTTCCAAGTTTACTGATTTCAGTTTCAAAACTGTCATTATCCGGTTGGTAATTATGTCTGTTATCTATTTCCTGTTCTGCTTAATTTTTGAATTCATATTCCATTTTGTTTTTGCAGTAAATAATTTTCAAACTCCAAAATCCATCACTTCACGATTTCTAAATTTCAGGTATTGCATTACCGGAATGAGGTATTCCTTTATACTGATGGTGATTTGGATGGTTTTGAAGTACCGGAATAGAAACAACAATTTTTGAT
>DJFP01000124.1 GCA_002432565.1 Flavobacteriales bacterium UBA5869 | reverse complement strand
GAAGCCATTGCATGTATCCTGGCAGTTAAAAATGACATCGTTCCACCAACGATCAATCATTTTACAGATGATCCTGAAATTGACAACAAATTGAATTTCACATTTAATAAAGCTCAGCACCGTACCGTGGATGTTGCCTTATCAAACACCTTCGGTTTCGGTGGTCACAATACTTCTGTGATCGTGCGAAAGTATAAAGGGTAAAATTTAGGTGCGACTACGACTACCATTTTTAAAGCAAAACAGGTCTTCTGAAGACGTTGCATTCATTCGATTTTTCGTAAATCGCTTTGGATACCGCCCGAAGAATATCAATTTGTTTTACCAGGCTGTCACGCATCGTTCCATTGCATTTCACGGACAAAAAGACTTTTCCAACGAACGTTTGGAATTCCTCGGGGACGCCATTTTGGATTCCATAATTGCAGAATTCCTGTTCCAGCGCTTCCCGGAAGAAGACGAGGGCTACCTGACGAAAGTCAAATCCAAAGTTGTTTCCCGTAAAACCCTTTCCGAAATCGGCGAAGAATTAGAGCTGCGTTCCATTTTGCGCTACAACAAAGGGCGTTCGATCAACCTGTCTTCCCTGGAAGGAAATGCCTTCGAAGCAATCATCGGTGCAATCTACCTGGACAGTTCCTACGAAGTGACCAAGAAGATCATCTACAACCACATTTTCCGCAAATACGTAGATCTAAACAAAATCCTGGAAGAAGAGATCGATTTCAAGTCCAAGCTCTTTATCTGGAGCCAGAAAAGAAGACTGGCCCTCGAGTTTGCCGTGCTGCGTGAAGAAAACAACCACGGAACCTGGTTCTACGAAGTAATCGTGCAGGTAAACGGCACCAACTACGGCAAAGGGACCGGAAACTCCAAGAAACTGGCCGAGCAGGCAGCCGCGAAAGAGACGCTCATTTTGATGGGGGAGATATAGGGTAATGGTTTCATAATCAGGCTCATTTTGCGGAAAACCACATTCAAAACTTTTTTTCATTTTCAGTATTTATACGGTTGATTTTTATAAAATTGGCTTTTATGTTTGCATAACAACGTTAAATACTTACTATGAAAACACCACTACTCACACTCTTTTTTGCAGGAACAATTACCTGCTCTTTCTCTCAGTCAAATACACTACCCTCATCCGGAAATGTTGGGATTGGCACAACTTCACCTACCGAAAGATTGACAGTAAATGGCTCAGCACGCATTGATTCTACTTTAACCGTCAGGGATTCCATGGTTGTGGACCACGACGCGCATATCGGAAGTGATCTGAAGGTGGATGGTAATACCACGCTCGAAGGAAGCCTGACATTGAACGCACTCCGCGATTCCACGCTCGAAGAGGATGCAGTCCTGTTGATAGACGAGAATGGAACTGTCAAAAGCGCCGGCAGCTCGTTAAGAAGCCTGGTTTATTCGGATTCCGAATTCATTCCGTGTAAAGATGAAAATGGCGGAAATACAACGCCGGCATCTCCGGTTTGGTTAAACGGCCCCGGTAAATTATATACCAGTCATCATTGTGTTCCGGACATTTTGGTTGGGATCGATCAGAATAACCCCGAATCCAAATTACATATTTCAGTAAATGCGGATAAGGATACCCATCCGCTTATAGTAGACAGGAAAATAACGGGAACCACCGAAAGATACAAGTTGATGCAGTTGGATCATACCGGTTTATTATATGCCCGTGAGATCAAAGTAAACCTGAATCAATTATGGCCCGATTATGTTTTTGCTGAAAACTACGAGTTAATGCCTTTGGAGGAATTGAAGGAATACATTTCAGTGAATAACCATTTACCAAACGTTCCTGCTGCCTGTGAAATGGAAGAAACAGGAATCAATGTAGCTCAAAGCAATGTGATGCTCATGGAAAAAGTAGAAGAGCTGACTTTGTACATGCTTCAAATGAAAGAACAATTAGATGCTCAGAAGAAACTATTGGATCAGCAGCAGGAGTTAATTATTCAATTGCAGGAACAAGTAAAACCGTAACCCATGAGAAAATTCATAACAGGATTGCTTCTGCTCATGAGTTTACATGGGCTTGGGCAGATGGACACGCTGGTATTCAAAAATCCGCGGGAAATGATGGAATATGCTTATTCAAATACCAATTTTAGCAATTTTCCGAATCCTTATTTCCGCAATGCTACCATGGAACTGGAAGATTCAGTCTTCAATTATCTGACCTACAAAGATGTTCCTATTCAATGCACTGGAAGAGGAATCATAGGTTTATTCTCGCTGATGAACTGGTGGGACATGTCGCACACTTTCCACCGCGATTCGGTACTTTTCCCGGTATACGATCATTTCTATTCACTGGATGAGAATAGTCAGCTGCGTATTCCGTTTTACGTGGTCGACCTAAACATCAATTCCTTAATTCCGGCAACAGCCGATGCTTTCAAAACAAGTACCGGGACCGATCCTTACCGTGCAATTTTGCCGAACGACCTGGTTGAGGATAAGATCATTTATGCGGCCATGTTCCTGGATTCGTTTGCATACAATAACGTACTCCTCGAATTGAATGATAATACCTTCTTTACGAACTCCGGAAGAACCATCGATTTTGTGGAAGTAAAAAGAGGAGAAGACCAAGCTCCTGTACTACAATTCAAGCATTGATCTGAGTGATTGGCTCGAAGGAAAACAAAACCTCACATTCAACATTCATTTTTCAGATGAAAAAGAGGTTGAGGTAAACCAGGGGGTAGAAATGAACCAAAGAAACATGCCAAAATCTAGTATTGATCAGCATTTCGAATGGTCTTCAACAATCTATCCGGATAATTACACCTCTTCATCGATCTATTCGCCGGATTTGAAGTACTCTACCTATTACGCCTGTTCCGATAACAAATTACGCAAACCTTTTATCATGGTTGCCGGTTGGGGACCGCATGCAGATAAGAGTGTTATAAATAATAACCAAAATTGGCCCGCATCTTTGGGGCAATTGGCTAATCAATTCAACCAGGCAGGTTTGATTGAGAACTTGCACGATGAAGGATTTGATATCATTTTATGCCAGTTTTTCCCGCCCAATGCTTATGTGGAGAAGAATGCGGAACTATTGGAAAAACTGATTAACCTGGTGAACACCCAGAAAATGCAAAATGAATCCTACCAGGAAAACATCGTTATGGGATTCAGTGCAGGTTCACTTGCTACCCGCTTGGCTTTGCAAAAAATGGAATACAAGCATCTGAATGCGAATGGCCCGCATCCGCATACTAAACTATATATCTCCAACGATGGAGAACATGGTGGAGCCAATGTTCCGTTGGGTCTGCAGCATTCGGTAGAGTATCTATGGGAGTATGAATACAATTCTTTTTGGGTTCCAAATCCTAACATAGCTGATTGGAGTTTAATTGATGTCAATCCGTTTGATTTAAATACCTATGCCCTTCATTACATTCTAAACGCCCCGTTATCAAAACAATTATTACATTATTTTCATACTGAAACTGGATCGGGATCAAGTCCGGGTCAAGGGCAAAGTAGTATGCGGACTTCCTATCTGGCGAAACATACTACTTATAATCACTCCAAAAACAGCCATCGTTTAGGGTATCCCTCCTTTCAGCGAATGATCTCACTTTCAAACGGTTCTTCCACACCTGCCTATGATTTTTCGAACTATTCCTGTGATCATTTTCCCTATCCGAATGAAACCGGCGCAATCTTTTTCAAGCAAAACGGTTCTTTAATGGGCTGGGTAGACCGCCGGTTTGAAGCAAGCTTTCTTACTCATGGAATTCATCGGGTTTTCTACTATGAATACAAACAGCTTTTTAAACCCTGGAAAGTCGAATGCGAAGCAGTAACAAAAGACCCTGTGGTACTTGACAACGCCCCCGGAGGTATTATTCCAATTGAAGATAATCCTCTTCGGAATGTAAATGATGAATTTCAATCTGAATTAACAAGCGCTCCGGATATTATTAAGGATCATTTATTTTCATTTACTCCGACTGTTCTTACTCATGATATTAAGGATTTAAGCAGTGGTTTGAATAATGGGTATCCAGATTACAATTTTAAAGTTCGGAAATTGATGTATGATAACGAAATCGATGCAAATTTGAATATTCCAGCTAATGCATCCAATTATTTCGGTTATCCTCATTTGGGATATCCCGGAAACCATTACGATTATACGGTTTTCGATGCCTTGTTTTGTTGGGATGAAAATACGGAGCACTTAGTTGGGAATCGCAAAGATCCAAATGAATATGCAGGAATGGATTCGCCCATTAAACCGATTGTTAAGAACTTCCTGGTGGAAGAAGCGGAACACGATTTCATTTTCCTGCAGAATCTGCGCATCGGTTTCTTTGCCCGTCCGAATTACACTTACCGGGTAGATTACGAGGCCGGGAATACCATCCTGTTGGGAAATCACGTGACCCAGAAAACCGATTTTGTGGATTTGGTAGTAGAACCGAATGCAGTTGTAGACGCACAGGCAGTTACTGAAATTCATTTCACACCGGGAGTTCATATTAAAAGTGGGGCAGACTTACATGCTTACATCGGAGATATTACCTGTGAAAAATCACTTTCCCATTCCAGTTCTAATTCCAGTCCGGAAAATATGGCTTCTGACAATTCGGAATTCCGGGATGTGCGAGCTGAAGATTCGAAACAGGTATCCCTTTTTCCCAACCCATCCAAACATAGTTTTTCCGTTCGCTGGAAGGAAGTGGCGGCTGATGAGGTCATTGAAGTTCGTATTTTGGACCTTTCAGGCAAAGAAGTATTTAAAAAGCGCGTATCTTTAGAGGAACCAATAGTTCACGAGTTAAAACCGGGCTTTTATTTGGTTAAATTAATCAAAGACGGAGTATGCACAACAAGAAACATATTCATAGAGCAATAATCATCCTGGGGGTGTTGGTTTCAGTCTTGTCCTGCAAAAAACTGGATAAGAAAAATCCGATTGAGTTTAAGATTAAGGCACATATTCCTTATAACGATGAACCTATATCCGGAGTGAAATACACCATTCGGGAGTACCGTTCAAAAAAGGAATTGATTCTAAGTGATATCGAATACACGAATNNTCCAAAGAAAAATATGAACTATCGGTATGATATTACATTTGACTATTCACAAATGCAGTTCGCAAATTATTCAGGGAGCTATTCGTTGATTAGGCCGCCAACTTACGTTCCTCTTTCAAGAAAAGAACAGAAGGATTTTGAGATTAGAGCATTACCAATTTGTGGCGCACATTTTAAAATAGAAAACGTAAATTGTTTCGATAGCAATGATAAAATGAGATTTAAGATGTTTAACATTGATGAATTTCCTCATCAAGCATTTCAATATATAACTGTTTGGAGCAACGATTTTAATGGTTGTGGTTTGTTTGGTGAAGTTACAAATGATAATGTGCTTTCTGGTCGACAATTGTACCAAATCGAAGTAACGCGAAATGGTCAAGTGACAACTTACATAGACACTTTCTTTCTGCAGCCCGGTATCATGAACGAGGTTTTCCTGGAGTATTAAATCAAGTACGGAAAATCGCAACGCATTTCTGAGATACTTTTCTCACATTTGTCCCAGTCCTTCGGGATTTGTAAAAAACGAACCGCTATGAGACGATTATTCTTATTCTTTCATTGCTTGCTGCTGCTTTCGGTTTTCTCCTGCAAAAAACTGGATAAGAAAAATCCGATTGAGTTTAAGATTAAGGCACATATTCCTTATAACGATGAACCTATATCCGGAGTTAAATACACCATTCGGGAGTACCGTTCAAAAAAGGAATTGATCCTAAGTGATATCGAATACACGAATTTCAAATTGGAAGGCTATACNNAATAAGGGTTCCAACCTATGTTCCATTATCCAGAAAGGATCAAAAAGATTATAGGATTAAAGCACTCCCAATTTTGCAAATCAACTACAAATTAGAAAACGTAAACTGTTCCGGTTCATCGGATAGCATGCGAATCATTTTGAAGAATTTAGATGAGGTTTATAGTTTAGATTTTAATTACGAGACCTGGAGTCCATATGCAATAGGTTGTTATTCTAATTCACATCAAATTGAACAGGGATTGGCCGGAAGGTATGTTTATAAAAGGCAAGTTATTCGCAATGGAACTCTTACAGAATACATAGACACTATATTAATCGCTCCGGGTATAAATAGTAATTTATTCATTGAATACTAATCAAGTACGGAAAATCGCAACACATTTTTGAGATACTTTTCTCACATTTGTCCCGATCCTTCGGGATTTGTAAAAATGAACCGCTATGAGACGATTATTCTTATTCTTTCATTGCTTGCTGTTGGTTTCAGTCTTGTCCTGCAAAAAACTGGATAAGAAAAATCCGATTGAGTTTAAGATTAAGGCACATATTCCTTATAACGATGAACCTATATCCGGAGTGAAATACACCATTCGGGAGTACCGTTCAAAAAAGGAATTGATTCTAAGCGACATAGAGTACACCGATTTTAAACTGGAAGGATATACCAATGCAAGTGGGGAAGCTGTGATTTCTTTCTTGCCTAAGAAAAATATGAATTATCGGTATGATATTACCTTTGATTATTCGAATTTGCAGTTTGCCAGTTATTCAGGAAGTTACTCTTTAATTAGGGTTCCAACCTACGTGCCTTTATCCAGAAATGATCAACAGGATTTTGAAATTAGAGCTCTACCATTAATGCAAGTGCAATGGAACTTCAAAAACTTATCTTGTTTTGATGCAAATGATACATTTAAATACAAACAATATAATTTGGATGAATTACCGAATTATAGTTTTAATAATGGTGATCCTTGGCAAGAAGGACCAACTTTAAACGGGTGTGTTGACTTAACAGGAAATTACCTACAAAGACTGGCTGGAAGGTATGTTTTTAAATGGGAAGCAACTCGAGGAGGAGTTTTGACAACAGGAATAGATACCTTCTTTGTTTCACCTGGAGGAACGGATTATATTAATATGTATTGGTAATAAAATCAAGTACGGAAAATCGCAACACATTTCTGAGATACTTTTCTCACATTTGTCCCGATCCTTCGGGATTTGTAAAAACAAACCGCTATGAGACGATTATTCTTATTCTTTCATTGTATGCTGTTGCTTTCGGTTTTCTCCTGCAAAAAACTGGATAAGGATAATCCCATTGAGTTCAAGATCAAAGCTCATATTCCTTATAACGACGAACCCATTTCCGGAGTGAAATACACCATTCGGGAGTACCGTTCAAAAAAGGAATTGATCCTAAGTGATATCGAATACACGAATTTCAAATTGGAAGGCTATACAAATGCAAATGGCGAAGCAGTAATTTCTTTTC
>DJFP01000044.1:1581-5519 GCA_002432565.1 Flavobacteriales bacterium UBA5869 | reverse complement strand
ATTCACTTGCCAAAATGGCCCACGGCTTCTCAGATAACTTTTTGATGGCAACGTATTTGAGTGCGAAATGCCCGATTTATATTGCTCCGGCAATGGATTTGGACATGTATCAGCATCAAACAACGAAAGATAATCTGGATCGCCTGGAATCATTCGGCTATACGATTATTCCTGCTGAAAGCGGATTTCTTGCAAGCGGACTCGAAGGACAGGGAAGAATGGCAGAACCTGAAGTGCTGCTTCAACACCTTCAGGACCATTTCCGCGCAGATACACGTTTTTCCGGGAAGCAGTTTTTAGTTACTGCCGGTCCGACCTATGAGGCGATAGATCCCGTTCGTTTTATTGGAAATCATTCCTCGGGGAAAATGGGATTTGCCCTGGCGGAGGCAATTGCTTCGAAAGGCGGAAAAGTAACACTGATAACCGGTCCCAGCAGTTTAAGTGCGAAGCATAAAAACATTGAGCTGGTACGTGTAACCTCTGCACGCGATATGCTTCAGGCGGTGCAGGAAAACTGGGAAAAGTCCGATATGGGAATATTTGCTTCAGCTGTTGCAGATTACCGGCCGGCAGTTGCCCAAAACCAGAAGATTAAAAAGACTGCGGACCAGCTGGAAATCTTATTGGAGAAGAACCCGGACATTTTATCCTGGGCAGCTTCAAATAAAACAGCACAAAAAGTAGTTGGATTTGCTTTGGAAACCCAAAACGGCATAGAGTATGCAAAAGGGAAGCTGGAGAAAAAGAAGCTGGATGCCATTGTACTGAATGAAATGGGGGAGCCGGGAGTTGGTTTCGGGACCGATACGAATTCCGTTAAATTGCTCTTTAAAAACAATAAAATGTGTAGCTTTGAGTTACAATCAAAGCAGGAACTTGCGTTCTCTTTGTTGAATGAATTGATGAATAATCTATATGAATAAAATTCTAACCCTTGTTTTTTTGACGCTTTTTGTAAAAGGATATTCCCAGGAATTAAACTGCCAGGTTTCACTGATTACCAATATCAAGACAGAAGTTACTTCAGCTGAGAAAGAATTGTTTGATCAGTTGAAGCAGGTAGTTACTGATTTGATGAATAACACCAAATGGACAGAGGAAAAGTTCAAAGTGGAAGAGCGTATCAATTGCCAGTTGCAATTGCAGATTAATACTATTAACAACGGAGAATTTACCGGATCCATCCAGGTTCAGTCAAGCAGACCTGTTTATAACGGATCTTACAATACCACCCTGTTCAATTTCCAGGATGATAACCTGGATTTTACCTACACCAGAAGCAGCCAGGTAATTTATGCAAAGAACCAGTTTAGAGACAACTTGTCTTCTATTTTGGCATTCTACGCATATTACATCATTGCATTGGATTTTGATTCTTTTTCAAAACAAGGCGGAACCAAATATTTCCAGGAAGCACAGCAGATTGTGACTAACGCACAAAGTTCATCGGCGAAAGGCTGGAAATCCAATGAACAAGGGAAAAAGAATCGTTACTGGTTGGTGGAAAACGCTCTTCAGCAGTTATTTGAACCGTTAAGAGAGTGTTATTACGAATACCATCGTATGGGATTGGACCATCTTTACGACAAACCGGAAGATGCCAAAAAAGCAATTTACACTTCTCTTGATAAATTGTCCAAAGTTTCAGCGGCACGCCCGAATACGATCAATATCATCAATTTTGCGTATTGTAAATTAAATGAGTTGAAAAACCTGTATTCTACTGCGAAACCGGAAGAGAAAACACAGATCGTAGCTGTGTTAAAGAAAATAGATCCGACTAATTCAACTAAGTACGAAGAAATTCTGAACTAATGTTGAGATCCCTTTCCGTTCAAAACTTTGCTTTAATTGAACATGTTTCCCTTCAATTCCATGAAGGGTTGCACGTTATTACCGGTGAAACCGGTTCGGGAAAATCCATATTGCTTGGAGCATTAAATCTCATTTTAGGTGAGCGGTCTGATTTTTCGGTAATCCGGAACCCCGAAAAGAAAACGGTTGTTGAAGCTGTATTTCAATTGAGTGAAGGTTTTAAGGATTGGTTTACCAGGGAAGATATTGATTGGGAGCCGGAAACACTTATTCGAAGAGAAATCACCAGCCAGGGAAAATCCCGTTCATTCATTAATGATACGCCGGTCCAACTGAGCCAGTTAAAAGAATTTACCGAGCAGTTGGTCTATATTCACTCACAGCACGAAACACTTGAAATTAAGAAGACAAAATTCCAGTTCGATCTTTTGGATTCGTATGCCGACAGCCTTGAATTGGCTCAGCAGGTTTCAGGTGTATACAGTCATATTCATCGCATAAGAACAACGCGCGAGCGTTTGGAGTCTTCCAGGTCCAGTCAATTACAGGAATTGGATTACATCCGCTTTCAATTGAACGAGATCGGTCAGTTAAATCTCGACCAGGTGGATTATGCCGCTTTGGAAAATGATTTCAACAAATTATCCCGATTGGATGATCTTAAGGAAGCATATTCGGCAATAATTGATGCAATAGACCAGGAAAACGGAGCGGCGGATCTGATTAGAAGGTTAAAGTCGCATATCGACAGATGGAAAAGTGCGGATGCTGACCTGGGAGCTATTTCCGGCAGATTGCAGGAAGTCATTGCGGAATTGGAAGATATCTCAAGGGATTCAGAAAGGCAGTTGAACCAGTTGGAAGGTGATCCGGAGGCTTTATTCCGCTTAACAGAATCATTGGACGAATACAATAAGATTCTGAAAAAACACCATTTCTCAACGCAGGAAGAATTGAGTGATTATTTCCATACACTTGAAGGTAAATTGGAAGAATCGGATTCTTCAGATGAGCGCATTGCGGAACTCACGAAGGAAATTGAAGAAAAAGAGGGGGAATTACTTCAATTATCCGGTAAATTGTATGAGAAACGTGTTGCGGTAGTTCCCAAACTGGAAGCGTATTTGCTGGAGTTATTGACAGAAATGAAAATGGAGCATTCGCGCTTCCAAATTCTGCTGGAAAAGGGGGAGAAGATGGATTCGAACGGTGGAATGAGTATTCAGATTTTGTTTTCAGCGAATAAAGGACTGGAGTTAAAGCCGATCGAAAAGGCCGCGAGCGGCGGAGAGTTATCCCGTGTTATGCTGGCAATCCAATTAATCATGAGTGAGAAAAAATCACTTCCGACTCTGATTCTTGATGAGATTGATACCGGAGTTTCCGGGGAAGTGGCTCTGAGAATGGGGAAATTACTGAAACAGATGGGGAAACACCTGCAGGTCTTTGCAATTACACATCTTCCGCAAGTAGCGGCGAAAGGTGATTATCATTTCGAAGTTTCCAAATCACATGCGAACAGTCAGACCATTTCAGAAATCCATCTGTTGAACCGGGAAGAACGCATTGAAGCACTGGCCAAATTGATCTCCGGAGAACAGGTTACGGATCTGGCGCGATCATCAGCTATAGAATTGATGAATTAACACTTCGACTTTTTGCATTTTTAATTTTGAACTACAAAGTCAGTGAATTCTCTAACAAATAAACAACCTTCACACTTTGTTTCCGTATCTTTAGTAACACAAATACACGAATTATGTTTAAGGTTCTTTTGATAACACTTTCATTGGCTACTATCAACTTTACTTCCGAAGCAAAAAATCCGGGACAATCGGTTTATTCGGACGCGGGAGAAGTTATAAAAATGCGTGTACAAGGTCACCGTGTCGCTTGCCAGCCTAACGGAACGCAACTATGCTTCTCTGTACAAAAAGGTGCAACGATCGGTATGGATAGCTGGGAAGTGCTACAACAGCCTATTGACGGATTTACCTACGAAGAAGGTTACACTTATGATTTGATTGTAAAAATTGAGTTTCAGCAAGGAAAAACAGGTTCGGAAAGATTCAAATATACCTTGGTAGAAATAATTTCAAAGGTCAAAGAGGCTTGATTCT
>DJFP01000044.1:0-1569 GCA_002432565.1 Flavobacteriales bacterium UBA5869 | reverse complement strand
CAGCTTTTGATACGGCAACCAAATACCAGTTTTTCCAGGGGCTTGGATTCCTTGTAATTCCATTCATAACAACACGTTTTGCTATTCCGGGTAAAGCTGTTTTCTTTTTATTGTTAATTGGAACTATCTTCTTTTCGGGAAGTATTTACGGGCTCACATATTCCAAAATACACGCAGGAGGATCTTTGTCGAAAATTTTCGGTCCTGTAACACCTATCGGAGGCTTGCTGATGATTCTTGGGTGGACGGTATTGTTAATCCAGGTAATCCGATCAAAAAAATAATGAAGTTTTCGGCAACTATATTAGGTTCGGGGACATCCCAGGGAGTTCCTGTTATTGCTTGTGAATGCCGCGTTTGTACTTCCGACAAACCGGAAGATAATCGTTTGCGCTGTTCGGTCCTTTTGGAGATTGCCGGTAAGAATTATGTGATTGATGCCGGTCCGGATTTCAGGCAGCAAATGCTCAAGTTTCGTGTGAAAAGCCTGGAGGCCGTTTTATTCACGCACGAGCATAAAGATCACATGTCCGGATTGGATGATGTGCGGGCTTTCAATTTTATTGAAAGCAGGGATATGGATATTTATTGCACCAAGGCAGTTGAGATCGCATTGAGACGCGAGTACCATTATGCATTTGAGGAAGATAAATATCCCGGGATTCCCCAGTTGAATATCATCACAATTGAAAATAAACCCTTCCGGCTTTCGGGTACAATTCCGGTTGTTCCGGTTGAAGTAATGCATTATTTTATGCCTGTTTTGGGTTTTCGAATTGGTGACTTTGCGTATATCACCGATGCAAAAACGGTTGCTCCTGCCGAGATAGAAAAATTGAAAGGTGTAAAAGTATTGATTGTGAATGCATTGAGAAAAGAACCGCATATTTCTCATTTCAACCTGGAAGAAGCCTTGAATTTTATCAGCCAGGTGAAACCCGAAAAAGCCTTTTTAACGCATATTTCGCATCTTTTCGGAACACATGAAGAAATCGAACGGGAATTGCCTCCAAACGTGTTTGCAGCTTATGACGGGTTGAAATTCGAGTTTGAGTGAAGCAACCTTTTTCATCCGGAATTGATGGAATTAGTTACAATTCCCTTGAATTCGCAGGATAGCCGGAAATATTCCTTGTAGGCTTGAAATTAAATTCTAAATTTGTTCCCAAATCAAACAATTATGTCAAAATTATTGGAAGGAAAACGTGGGATTATTACCGGGGCATTGGACCAAAATTCAATTGCCTGGAAAGTTGCTGAAAAAGCACATGAACACGGTGCGACGTTTGTTTTAACAAATGCTCCAATTGCAATGCGAATGGGAGAAATTAATGAATTGGCTGCAAAGACAAATTCACAAATTATTCCTGCTGACGCAACGAATACAGAAGATTTGAAAAAGCTTTTTACAGAAGCTCAGGAAATTTTAGGTGGTAAGATTGACTTCGTACTTCACTCAATTGGTATGAGTGTGAATATTCGCAAGAACATCCCTTACCAGGACTTGAATTATGACTTTTTCCAAAAGGGGATTGATGTTTCTGCTTTGTCATTGCATAAAATGCTTTC
>DJFP01000040.1 GCA_002432565.1 Flavobacteriales bacterium UBA5869 | reverse complement strand
TGTTAACACAGAATCTTTGCGGTTAAAATTAGGTTATAATCTTATGCCTTATCTTCTTTTCGATCCATCGCGGTGGATAAGACAAAATAGCAATTACTTACCAGTTCCAAAACAAGTCCCGCGCCTTGGCAAGGACGGGACTCATTGGAAACGATATGCAGTTAGTCCTGGTCTGCCACTACTGCAGTAGCAGTAGATCCAAGAGCTTCTTTGATTTTTGCTTCTAACTCGTCCATTAATTCCGGGTTGTCAGCAATCATATTTTTAACGGAATCCCTTCCCTGTCCCAAACGTGTTTCACCGTAAGAGAACCAGGAACCGCTTTTCTTCAGGATATTTAATTCCACTCCCAGGTCGATTATTTCACCTACTTTCGAAATTCCTTCTCCGTACATGATATCGAATTCAGCCTTGCGGAACGGAGGAGCTACTTTATTCTTCACCACTTTTACTTTCACGCGGTTACCCATTACATCTTCACCTTCTTTGATCTGGCTTGATTTACGGATATCAATACGCATGGAAGCATAGAATTTCAAAGCGTTACCTCCTGTTGTTGTTTCCGGATTACCGAACATCACACCGATCTTATCACGCAGCTGGTTGATGAAAATACAACAGCATTTCGCTTTGTTGATCGATCCTGTCAGTTTACGAAGTGCTTTGGACATCAAACGAGCTTGTAATCCCATTTGAGAATCACCCATCTCCCCTTCGATCTCTGCTTTTGGAGTCAATGCCGCAACCGAGTCAATTACTAACAGGTCAACTGCTCCTGAACGGATCAAGCTGTCTGCGATTTCCAAGGCCTGCTCACCGTTATCCGGCTGAGAGATCAATAAGTTGTCGATATCCACGCCCAATTTCTGAGCATAAAACTGGTCAAATGCATGTTCCGCATCCACGATCGCTGCAATTCCACCTTGTTTTTGTACTTCTGCAATTGCATGAATCGCCAGAGTTGTTTTCCCCGAAGACTCGGGACCGTAGATCTCAACGATTCTTCCTTTCGGGTAACCGTTTACCCCAAGAGCAAGGTCTAATGTAATTGATCCTGTAGGAATAACATCTACTTCTTCAATTGCATTGTCTCCCAATTTCATTACAGATCCTTTTCCGAAAGTCTTGTCTAACTTTTCCATTGTTAGCTGAAGCGCTTTCAATTTTTCCGGGTTGATTTCTTTAACTGCCATATCGCTTAATTTTTAATCGTTTTTGTTATCGTTTCTGCAAATGTATGACCAGTAGGTCGTAAACTACTTACGATGTTCGGATCATTCTAAATTTAAGATCTCTTCACCGTGTATTTTTGTTTTCGGTTTCTCTATTATATGTGTAATAATGCCGGTTTCATTTACAATAAACGTGGTCCGGTGGATTCCATCGTATTCACGTCCCATAAATTTTTTCAGACCCCAAACTTTAAATGCATCGATCATTTTTCGTTCGGTATCTGCGATCAATGGAAAAGGTAAGCTAAACTTTTCAATAAACTTCGTATGTGCCTTTTCCGTATCCATACTTACTCCTAAAATAGAATACCCAGCCTTTGTTAACTCTCCGTACGAATCCCTTAAACTGCATGCCTGGTTCGTACAAGCCGGTGTATTGTCTTTTGGATAGAAATAGATCACTAATTTTTTACCGGTAAAATCGCGACTTGTAATTTCCTTTCCATTTTGATCTTTTCCCTGAAAATCAGGCATTCGATCACCTACTTTTAATCCTGTCATTTAATTGTTGAGTATTTAAACATTTAACTGACGAATATGTAATCAAAAGTACAACTTATTTTCAAACCGACAAGTTTTCGTTGTGTTTTTTGCTTAATTTTTCGTCATTTGTTGCTTTTCGCAAGTTTATTAGGCAGATTCAATCTTTGATTCCCTTTCCTACTCCGGGAAATAAACACTTTGTCCTGTTTCCTGTTCCAACAGGAATTTTTCCCGGATGACTTCCTGAACGGTTCTTTTTTCGATCTTACATTCCAGCCAGGAGATAATATCCAGGTACAGGAATGGTCGTTTTTCGTAAGGAAGTTTGGATAGTTTTACCAGTTTTCCATGCAAAATACGGAACGCACGCATCAGAGACCGGTCATCTGCAAACGGAAGCTGACGCAGGAAATTCAGGATTTCTTGCTGCACACCATGCAAATCCCCCATGTTCCGTAGGAAGCGGTAAACAGATTTAATCTGGTAATCCAATAAATGATCGTCCGTTCCCAGCTCAAAATGCGCAATCAGGTTCAAAATACGTGCGAAAGCCTGGATATCTTCCCGCAGGGAAACATCTTTCAGCTGAATAATGCGGTTCAGGTATTTAATCGCCATCCGGTTGTCTCCGTTCCCGAAATACAAACAAGCCACTTTATAGTAAAGGATCATGATGCGGTGGTTATCCAACCGGTCTTCGTGATCGGAAATAAACTGCTCTACTTTCGGAACAATCTCAATTCCCTCGGAAAAGGTTCCGCACAGATAGTAATAATTGATTTTTGCCGTGAGCCAGTACATACGGTGCAGTAAGGCAATATTCTCGTTCTCCCGCTCTCCAAGGTCGGCACTTTCCAATTTTTCGATGGATTCCAGCAGACGTTTGTGGTTTCTCAGGTTAAACAATGCATTTTGAAGGTTGTAAAGCCCTTTCAGGTACATCTCCCGATAGTGGTCCTTTACATGCTCGTTGTCCTCGAACAATTTTACCCATAAACTTGCATACTTGAAGCACATCAGAAATTCCTGGGTCATGTAATGGTACCAAACGTAGGCATTGTATAAGTGCATTTTTTCTTCGAAGCTCAGTTCTGCCATATTGTACTCGGGCAGACGCTTGGCAAAGAATTCTTTGACAAAACGGTAATCTTTCTCGTCGCGTACGAATCCTACTTTTACGTTCAGTGCATATAACTGTAGAGACAGGTTTGAAAACTGGATGCTTCCCTGAACGTGTTTGCTCAGTTCCCTGCTTTCTGCCGTTAATTCATCTGCGCGGGAAGAAACACTTCGCGTAATATGCTGTGATTCTATAAATTTCTCAAAATCCAGGATTTCCAGGTGAAGGACTGTTGACTGTATCTTGATTGCATGCTGCTTGGCTTTCTCCAATAATTTCAGGGCCTGGTTGTAAAATCCTTTTTCATACAGGATCAAGGCGTGATCCATGGACTCCCTGATCTCAATCGTAGGCAAATGCGGTGCATGCTGAAGCCTCAAACTGGTAAGCAGCTGCTTGTATAAATGGGCTTTAATGTTTGAAAGCTGGCTTTTTTTGATCCCGCTGATTTTGGAAATAGCCAACTCATCGGAGTAATTCTCGGTTTTATCAATAAAATCAAACAATTGCAAATACTTGATTTCTTCCTGGGAGGAAGAATTCCGATTTGCGTAAAGCTTAAAGCTCCGCTTTTCTGCCTTCGATAGGGAAGCAATCAAACGAACTAAACTATCTGTTGATCCTGTGGACATTGTAATTTTTTGCTTAATATACTGTTTATAACTTATTGACTTGCAACTAATTAAATCTTTTAAGTTATAGCTTGGGTATCGTAAATCTTAAAAAGATTGATTTCGGATAATCAAGCTCATGTTTCATCTTTGTTCTGTCGAATGATTTCAACAGTCATTCTTTTAATAAAGTACTCATTTTGAGTAACAGGAGTAGGGGTGCTCTTGTTTTTTCGATTAATAGCAAAATCCTTTGTCTTTTTGGCAGAGGATTTTTTGTTTTACTCAAAAATACGCTGAATTGTTGAATTAAGATTTCCATGCCTGAAAGAAAAGCCTTCGGAATGAATTTTTTCGTTAGAAACTTTATTCCCATATAGCAGCATCACTGCCATTTTTCCGAATAAGATCCGGATAATAAACGCAGGAACTGCAGGTAACAGTCTTTTATTCAGTGTTTTAGCAATCAGTTTNNTATTCAAAAACACGGTAAAGATCTTCGCTGTAAATCCACGGAATGGCTTGTTCCCCGGAAGATAAAACGGCACCGAATCCTTTCCTGATAGGACTGGCCAATTTTTGCAAAGCACCTCCGGATTCACTTAGAACAACCGCAATCCTCACTTTTGAAACCATACAGAAGGATGAAAATCGATCTGCTGCTTTTTCCCATTCACGGGTAATGTCCGAAATGATGTCATTTCCGAAAGGATCGGATTCTTTGTAAGTCTTCTCAGGGTGTTCGAATCCGTAGGCAACAGCACCGGATGCTGAAACATACTGCTTCAATGCAGCTGAGTGCTTAAATGATTCAAATAAAAAATGTGTGGTATTGATCCGGGAATCATATAATTCTTCGATCCGTGATTTGGTCCATCGTTTTGCAGCCAGTTCTGCCCCGCACAAGTTGATCAGGATGCTTGTTCCGGCAACTGCCGAATGATCTATTTTCCCAGACTCCGGATCCCAATTCAGGAAGAAACGTTCCGGATCTGACGGTTTTCTCGAAAGGACCCAAACTTCATGTCCTGCTTTTCTTAAATGATTAGCCAATCCTGTTCCGATAAGTCCTGAACCTCCTGCAATGACGATCTTTTCCATACTCTGAATTGTTTTCGGGACCTAATTTAAGCGAAAAAAAGGGTGACTTTTGTTATAAAGCTGTTACTTTTACATGTCACGTCATTTTGAATGAAACAAACGCTATGAAAAAGTATATTTTCCCTTTATTGCTTGCCGGATTGGTATCTTGTGGTTCTGATAATTCCGGTGAGGAAAACCCGAAAGAAAATAAAACCATCGTAAAGCATTTCAAAAATGAAGCTGAAATGGACCGACAAGTACTGGAATTGAAGAAAATAACGGAATCTTCCGGCATGGTTGCCAACTCACTGCATTATGAAAAAGCAGACGGGCAGATGGTTGAAGTGATCGGGCATTTAGATACCGCCAATGTGCTTCAGATCCTGGAAGAACAATTTTCTGAAGGAAACGGAAAAACAAACGGTACGCGCTATTATTTCCTGAACAACGGAAAACCATTTGTGATCCAGGAATTGATTGACCAGGTCAACGGTGAGAATGAAGCTGTTTTCATTGACCGCATTTCTTATTATGATTCGAAAGGAAAGATCATCAAGACCAAGGAACGCAGCGCTTCTTTCCAGGATGATATCAACGGAATGAAATACAAACCCGCGGCACTTCACCCGATCAGCTCACAACGGGCAATGGATGCTTTGAATTCACAAAAGGAATTTGCAACTACTTTCCAGGGATTTGTGAACCAGGATATGTTCAGCTACATCATTTTAGGAGCTGATGACCCGAATGGATTCACCACAGCTTTGAGATTGGATTACAAAGACCAATTGGTAAACATTCTCGCGTCAGACCCGGAAAAATACATGGGTGCACACGTAAAGGTAAA
>DJFP01000241.1:3296-6948 GCA_002432565.1 Flavobacteriales bacterium UBA5869 | reverse complement strand
TCTTTGCGGTATTTTTTATCCTTACTCCTATTCTACACAAACGCACTTATTTATTGAACCGCAAAAAAAGGAAGTCGCAGCGTTTTTTTTCATACTCACTTTGCGCGCTCTCTGTTTCTTTGCGGTTATTTTTTGTCCTATTCGTTACAAGTTGTTAAATCAAATTCGTCCAATTTCTTCACATCGAATACAAATGTATCTTTGCGTCAAAGTTTGCCATACATGTACACGAAGGAAGAAAAAAAGCAACTCAGAATCGATTTCTGGAACCAATTCAAGGTCCGCATGCAGAAAGTCCGCTCATCGAACGGGCGCAGGATGAACTGGCTGGCTTATCCTTCTGAAGTAAAAGACATCTATATCCGCGTGGATGCCGATGAGAACGGTGCGCGTTTGACCTTTGATATCCAGGCAAAAGACGAAGGAGTGCGTCAGATCCTGTGGGAACAATTGTACGAACTGAAAACCGTACTGGAAAGCGAAATGGGAACCGACGGAGTCTGGATCGAAAATGCCAGTACACCAACCGTTCCGGTGTTCAACCGCATCCTGTGGGAACGTTCCGACCTGAATTTTTACAAGCCTGAAGACCACCCGGAGATACTAAATTTCCTGTCAGACCGTTTAGTACATTTCGATGCCTTTTACCAGGAATTCAAGGATATTCTGATAAATCTGGCAATGTAGCCAAAGTCTTTGTATTTTTGCCTTATGTTAAAACAAATAGCCTTTCTTTCAAGCGTTTTGATTTCAGCGCTTTCTGCCAATGCTCAAACAACCATTTTGGAAGAGGATTTCCAACAGGGAATTCCGGCAAACTGGACGATTATTAAAAACGATGCTTTTGTAGAAGATCCTTCCGTATCCGAATTTTCTCCGGGCTGGATTGCCCTTCCGGATCCGGATAGTCTGCAGGACACCGTTGCAGGTGCTACTTCTTATTTCACCACGAATGACAAGGCCAGCCGCTGGTTGATCTCCCCTCCCGTTACCATCGGAACATTCGGGAATTACCTGAAATGGAAGGCTAAATCCTACGATCCGAGTTATCCGGATACTTACCAGGTTTTGATCTCAACCACAGATACCCAGATCTCCAGTTTTAATGATACACTTTTAAGAGTGGAATTTGAATGGGAAGAATGGACCGAGCACGAAGTAAACCTGAGCGAAATGGGTTACAGTAACAACGAAACGGTGCACATCGCGTTTGTATTGGAAACAATCGGCGGATTCAAATTGTTCCTGGACAGCATCAATGTTCGCAAAGACGATCCGCTGGCATTGGAAGAACAGGCACTTCAGCCGGATGTGACGATCTACCCGAACCCAACCAGCGAAACAATCTATTTTTCTGCAAACAACCTGAAAAATGTTGCTGTTTACAATACTGCCGGAGCTTTGATCTATTCCCAGGAAAAATCAAGTCCGATCTCTTTGGAAACGCTTGACCGCGGAATGTATTTGGTCCGCATGACAACAAACAACGGACAAGTGGTTACCAAACGCGTCCAGAAGATCTAAACCGAGCATTTAGTCCGCTAACAAACTGTATACACTTTGAAAAGACTCACTGTTTTTAGCATAAAATCCTTTGCCGGTCCGTTTGTAGTGACCTTCTTCATCTCCATGGTGATGCTGATCATGCAGTTTACCTGGGTTTACATCGATGATTTGATGGGGAAAGGATTGAGTGTCGGAGTGATCATTGAACTGATGTTTTACGTTTCTGCCGGACTAATTCCACTGGCACTTCCATTGGCCATTCTTTTAAGTTCGATCATGACTTTGGGAAACCTGGCTGAAAACAATGAACTCACCGCTTTAAAATCTTCCGGTTTATCGCTTTTCCGGATCCTGAGGCCATTGACGCAGACTGTAGCACTTATTGCCATTGCGACCTTCTTTTTCGCGAATTACGTGATCCCGGTTGCCAACCTGAAATGGCACACCATTATTTTTGATATCCAGGAAACAAAAGTGGGGATGCTCCTCACCCCCGGCTCCTACTCCAAAGAAATTGACGGTTACGCTATCAAAGTGAAATCCGGGAAAGACAATACCTTTTACGGCATTACGATCCACGATTACACCGATCCGAACGTACTGAAAACAGTAAAAGCCGATTCCGGAACGGTTTACAGGGGCGAAAACGGGAAATACCTGCTATTCCATTTGTCGAACGGAATCGTACACGAAGAATTACAGGCCCAGGCACCGGTTTTTACCAACCAGGGACAACCTTTCCACAACGGAGATTTCAGGCCGAGCCGTACCACCCAGTTCAAAGCCGCAACCTACAAAATGGAATTGCTGGGCTTCGATATGAACAAATCCGACGAAGAGCTGTTCAAGAACGATTATGAAATGCTCAACGTATTCCAGATCAACGAAGCCAAAGATTCCCTGCAGCGCAAGCAGGATAAAATCCTCTCCGATTTCGGGAAAACAAACCTGAACAACAGGCCGTTCAGTCAATCCGTAAGTTTTGCCAAACTGCCCAAAACAGGTCCTGCCCAACAATTGAAAGGCACTAAAGAAATCGAACAGCTTCAGGCCATTCCTTCCAAAACCATTAAACTTTCCGACCTCACAAAACAGGAACGGATAGCTGCCGTAAATGCCGCAATCGTAAGTGCACGAAGCATGATCGGAAGTACGAACGACCAGGAGCAATTTGTGGATGCTTTCCGTACGAATTACGATCAGTTCCAAATTGAATTCCACCGCAAATTTGCCCTTTCCGGGGCAATTATCGTTCTGTTCTTCGTGGGAGCACCGCTTGGTGCAATTGTCCGGAAGGGTGGATTCGGAGCTCCGGTGGTTATTGCCGCCCTGCTTTTCATGGTTTATTTTGTGTTGTTCAGTATCGGGCAAAACCTGGCGGCAGAAAGCGTACTCTCTCCTTTTTGGGGAATGTGGCTCCCAACCGCCGTTCTTACCCCGATTGCCTGCATCCTGATGATAGCCGCAGCAAATGACCTGCGTGTTTTCGATAAAAAACTGTGGCGCTACATCCTAACTTTCGGCAGAAGAAGATGAGAATCCTCTACATCGCACCCAAATCGCCCGCACCCATTATAGACGGAGGCTGCTTTGCCATGATGGAATGCATTAAAGGTTTGAGCCAGTTTGCAGCTGTTGACGGGATTATCTTCGCAACACACAAACATCCGTATACCAAAGAATCCGAGCGTATTCTGAGCCAATACCTGCAGAAACAAACCGTTGTTCCGATAGATACGGAACTCAAAGCCACCAGTGCACTGGTTAATTTTCTGCGCCGGAGGAATTACAACCTTTCCCGCTTCAAATCGGAAAAACTGTACCATGAACTGGCAAAGCAACTCAGTGAAAACTACGACTATATTGTCTGTGACAGTTTATTCGCTGCAGCACAATTGAGTCATTTCGATTTCAGTGAATTAGCACCTGTGATCATTCGTTCTCACAATATTGAATCCGAGATCTGGAAGCTGCATGCAGACCTTGAATCTTCCGTTTTAAAGCGATTTTACCTGCGCAACCTGGAAAAGACCCTGCGTAAGGAAGAAATCGAAATCCTGGACAAAGCCGCAACTATTTGGGCCATTTCCAAAGAAGACCGGGAATGGATCAGCACCCATACCAAACAGAAAAACGCGGTTTTACT
>DJFP01000241.1:1663-3275 GCA_002432565.1 Flavobacteriales bacterium UBA5869 | reverse complement strand
GTTAACTACCTGGTGAAGAAAATTTGGAGCAATCCGGAAGTATCCGGACTTCCTTTAAAAATTGCGGGCTCCAAAAGCGAGCATTTCCGATTCCTGGCGACCAATTCCATTGAAGTTACAGGCTGGGTAAAAGACAGCAATGCGTTTATGGCAAAATCCGGAACACTGGTCACTCCTATTCAGTCCGGAAGCGGGATACGCATCAAATTACTGGAAGCAATGGCACTAGGCATTCCGTGCATCACAACCAAATTGGGAGCTTCGGGAATCGACCTTTCCTTATCCGGAGTCCAAATTGCTGATACCCAACAGGATTTTGTTGATCTGATCCTAAAATTACACTCCAACGAAACTTTGCGGGAAGAAGTCGGGAAAAAATCGCGCGATTATATCTCAAAAGTTCATAGTTTTGACAATTGTATCGTTATAATGAAAAACACATTTGGAGTCTAAAGAAAACATCCTGGTTATCCTTTCCCGTTTTCCCTATCCGTTGGAAAAAGGTGATAAACTCAGGGCTTTCTACCAACTGAAAGAACTTTCCAAAGAATTCAATATCACTCTTATCTGTACGACAGATATTCCTGTTCCGAAAGAGCACGAAGCAATTGTGAGTGAGTTTTGTAGCAGCATTCACATTTTTCAACTTACCAAATGGGGATTAGCTTTCCAGCTTCTAAAAACAGTATTCGGATCAAAACCGCTCCAGGTTCATTATTTCTACCGGAAATCCATTCACCGGAAAATCAGTACGATCATCGCCCGGACGAAACCGAGTCACATTTACTGCCAGCTGATACGTGTTTCGGAATACGTAAAGAATGAGCATCTGGTGCCGAAAACCCTCGATTACATGGATGCGCTTTCCAAAGGAATGGAACGCAGGATCCGGACAGAAGCCTGGTTCAAAAAATGGTTCTACCGCCTGGAAAGCAAACGTTTGAAAGAATATGAACGCCGTGTTTTCGATTACTTTGAGCACAAAACCATCATTTCCGAACAAGACCGGAAACTGATCCTGCACCCTGAAAATCACAAAATACTCATCGTTCCCAATGGAATTGATGCATCTTTCTTCGAGATACTGCCCATTGAAAAGGATTACGAGCTGGTTTTCACCGGAAACTTCTCCTATGCCCCGAATATTGAAGCCGCCGTCTGCCTGGCTGAAGAGATCCTTCCCCGCATCCACAAAAAGGGCATTCCCTGCAAACTGCTTCTTTCGGGAGCAAGCCCTGCTAAACGCGTGCTTGAACTTCAATCCGAGTTCATTACCGTGACCGGTTGGGTCGATGATATCCGGGAAAGTTATCAGCGTTCGCGTATTTTTGTAGCTCCTCTTTTCATCGGAACGGGTCTTCAGAATAAGCTTTTGGAAGCCATGGCAAGCGGACTCCCATGCATCACTACTCCGCTGTCTAACAATGCTTTGGGCGGCATGGACGGAAAAAATATCCTGTTGGCAGAAGATATCGATACCTTTGTCGAAAAAATAACCGAAGGTTTAGTTATACAAGGTAATTTTAGTTCAATTGCCGCGCATGGCAAATACTACATTGAACTACTCTATTCATGGGAAAAACAAACGTCAATACTATTGCAAGTCTTACAT
>DJFP01000241.1:0-1636 GCA_002432565.1 Flavobacteriales bacterium UBA5869 | reverse complement strand
CCTCGACAACGAAACCATTCATGAAAACTGGAAGCTGGAAAAAAGCTGTATTTCGGGAGAAAACTACATGCATTACGAGAACAAATTCCAGAAGGAATTCCTCCGGATCTTTGAAAAGAACCATATACTGTACTACGAAATTGTGATTGAAAAAGATACCCTTGTTTTCAAATGTAAAAACTACGAAGAAGCCGATACATTAACATTTGTAAATAACCAAAACCCATTCCCAAAACGCATTAATTATGCAAAGCCGAGAGGCAATAAAATGTCGGTTTGGATTGAAAATGTGAAAAACGATCCGAACGGGATCCTGTTTACATTTAAAAAAGTTAAATAGTAGTTCGCCATTGCAGAATTCAGAGTAAATTTGCGGTACTTTATTAAACAGGTATGTCAGGAAAGTTAAATACAATCGAAGAAGCGATTGAAGATATAAAAGCCGGAAAAGTTATTATTGTTGTTGATGATGAAGACCGCGAAAATGAAGGAGACTTTATAGCAGCCGCTGAAATGGTTACTCCCGAAATGATCAACTTCATGGCAACACACGGAAGAGGATTGATCTGTACTCCCCTAACCGAATCCAGATGTAACGAATTGGAACTAAACCTCATGGTTACGAATAACACGGTATTGCACGAAACACAATTTACGGTATCCGTAGACTTAATTGGTCACGGATGTACAACCGGGATCTCTGTTTTTGACCGGGCAAAAACCATCAAAGCATTGGTTTCGGACGACACCCGACCGGAAGATTTAGGTCGTCCGGGACACATTTTCCCGTTGCGTGCAAAAAAAGGCGGTGTACTGCAACGTACAGGTCACACGGAAGCAGCAGTCGATTTGGCACGTTTAGCCGGATTTAAACCTGCGGGGATTTTAGTAGAAATCCTGAACGAAGACGGCTCTATGTCGCGCTTGCCACAGTTATTTGAGATTGCCAAGAAATTCGATCTGAAACTGATCTCTATTGCCGATCTGATTGCTTACCGTATGAAGCACGAATCCTTGATCTCCCGTGAAGTAGAAGTAGAAATGCCTACGGAGCACGGTGATTTCAAATTGGTTGCTTTCTCTGTAAAATCAAACGGACAGGAACATTTGGCATTGATCAAAGGAACCTGGGAACCTAATGAGCCGGTGCTTGTACGCATGCACTCCTCGTGTCTGACAGGTGATATTTTCGGTTCTTGCCGCTGCGACTGCGGTCCGCAATTACACCATTCCATGAAAATGATCGAAGCTGAAGGAAAAGGCGTGATTGTTTATTTGAACCAGGAAGGGCGCGGCATTGGTCTTTTGAACAAATTGAAAGCTTATAAATTACAGGAAGAAGGATACGATACGGTTGAAGCGAACCTGAAATTAGGATTCAAATCCGACGAGCGTGAATACGGAATCGGGGCTCAGATCCTGCATGATCTGGGAGTTTCCAAAATCCGCCTGATGTCCAACAACCCGAAAAAACGTACCGGTTTGATCGGTTACGGGTTGGAAATCGTGGAAAACGTTGCCATTGAAGTCGGCCGCAATGCTCACAATGAGAGCTACCTGATGACAAAAGCAACTAAAATGGGACATTCTCTAAAATTGGATAAAAAAGCGTAGCTTTTTTTCATATCAAGCGGTA
>DJFP01000104.1:6384-8803 GCA_002432565.1 Flavobacteriales bacterium UBA5869 | reverse complement strand
TACTTTGTGACCGGCTGATTTCAAAGATTGAATCCCGTTGTAGAACCCAACCAAGCGTGCGTTGATCTCGGATTTAATATGATTGAGGTATGTGTCATACTGGCTCAACTCATTCAGGTACTTAGCTGTAGCAACCTGCTCGGCCTTAGGCGCCCAGGCCCCAACATGTGTCAGGATCGATTTGATCTTGTTGATCAGGAACTTTGGCCCCATCGTCCAGCCAACACGAACACCGGTTGCTGCCAATGATTTCGAAATTCCATCGACAAACAAGGTATACTCGCGCATTTCAGGTCTAAGGGAAACAGGGTTGTAATGTTCGATTGTACCATGCGTCAAAGGCCAGTAAATCTGATCGTACATCACATATAAAGGCTTAGCACCGGAAAGTTCCCGCTTTTTATTTTCTGCCAGCACCAAATCACAGATCTGTGTCAAATCTTCCTTGGAAAATACAGTTCCCGTAGGATTTAATGGAGAACACAAAGCAAGTAAACTTGCCTCAGCCAGGAACGGAGCAATTTCTTCTGCTCGCGGCATAAAGTTATTTTCCGGGCTTGTTTCGATCAGGATCGGACGGGCATTATTTAAATAAGTATAATGATTGTTATTCCAGGAAGGAACCGGGAAAATCACCGCGTCTCCTGGATCAACAACTGCTTTGAAAATAGCATAGATAGCCGGACGCGCACCACCTGTAACCACAATTTCATCACTTGCGTATTCCAAATTACCGCGCTTGCTCAACAACTGAGAAACAGCCTCGCGTAATTCCAGCATTCCATCAGCTGCCGGATAATTGGTCTGATCATCTTCGTATGCCTCCTGAATCAACTGCTTTAACTCAGAGGGAATCGGGAACACTTTCGAATTAAAATCTCCGATCGTTAAATTGTAAACCTTTTCTCCCTGCTTGATCTTCTCATTCACCTCAGCGGCCAACTTGATGATCTCAGAACCGATAATGTGTTCTGCCAGTTTGGAAACACGGGGAGTTGAAAGTTCATTTTTTGTATCCATGACTACTTAAATTTTAGTTGTGTTGCAACGCTTGGACAAAAGCTCTTGCCTTTGTGAAACCGCTTGCGCCTCTGCTAAAGCTTCAGCGGCACGCAGACGGCACAGCAAGTCAGCGCAGGCACAAAAATATACACAATTGTTAGTACTTATGAAACGAAAACTTAAAATTCGGTAAACTACGGACTTCAGTTAGTAAGAGGTTGAAAGGAGGTGTTAAGCGGTTGGGGAAATAGACATCAGGATGTTAGGACTTCAGGATATCAGGACTCAATTCACCTAAAAAGGTCGATCCTGGTCCTAATATGTATATTAAGAGACAAGAGTCATGAGTCAAGACCCGGAATACAGTCCTGACTCATGACTCTCAAAGTCTTGTCTCCAAAAAATTAATTCTTGATAAACTTATCTTGCAGGATTGTTCCCTCCGCACGGATCTCGATAACATACGTTCCTTGTTTCAAAGAAGAAACGTTCAATTCCTTCTTATTTTTCAAATTCTCTGACAATACCTGGTGACCAGCCATGTCATAGATCACAACACTGAAATCGGTTGCTTTGGTTTGAATGGTGATTGTCTCTGCTGCCGGGTTCGGTCCGAAACTGATTGCTGAAGCAGTGTTCTCCCCGATTCCCAAACTTGGATCAACAACTGTTACTTTTCCGGTCATGGAAGCAGCATGCGGATCGCAGCGGTACATGTAAATTCCCGGTACGTTAAAACGCTTTCCAAAAGTCCACGTTGTTCCTACCGTAGGCATTCCGAAAGATTCCGGGTTTGCCGGGTAAGTAGCTGTTGTTCCGTTCAGGTTGTGCGAACCACCACCGTTGTTAACCCACGTTACGGAATCACCCAAATCAATCGTCAAATCGTTTGGCGACCAGGACATTGCCTGGGCATTAATTGTATGATTTGTCTGCCCGAATGCAACCGGAGCCAAACACATCATAATTACTTGCGTAAATTTCTTCATAAGCTTACTGTTTTTACTTAAAGGTACAAATACCTTGTTATATTATTAAATGTTTACAATGAAAATAACGCGCAATGTTAAGAAAGGTTGGAAACCAATTACAAATTCAGATTTACAAATTACTAATCAATTCGCTTAGGACATCTTATACTAGTTCTTTGTTTAGAGTTAAACATGGTTCAAATGGTTCAAATGGTTNNTCAAATGGTTCAAATGGTTCAAATAAGAAGTTAACTTTAATTTTTTTGAACATTTGAATGCCTTTCAGCCCTTCACTCAATCAATTCGTAATTATGAATGCGGCATTCGTAATTAAAAAAAGCCGTCCCACATTTGTCCCGGCTCTCATATCCAACTTTTCTCTATTTTTAAATTTCTAAAATCAATTTATGAAGAAACTATTTGCTTGGGTCATGATTGGCGCAATG
>DJFP01000104.1:5560-6355 GCA_002432565.1 Flavobacteriales bacterium UBA5869 | reverse complement strand
ATTTCACCGGATGGAAAAACAATCGTCTTTACCTATAAAGGAGACATTTACCAGGTTGCCGCAGCCGGAGGAACTGCTGTGCCTGTTACTTTGAGTGAGGCATACGATTTTATGCCCGTCTTTTCACCGGATGGAAAAACCATTTACTTCGCCTCTGACCGTTATGGAAACTTCGACGTGTTCTCAGTTCCTTTGCAAGGCGGAACAACCAAAAGACTGACATTCAATTCCAGCGGCGATTACCCGCAGTGTGTTTCACCGGATGGAAAACGCGTCGTTTTTACCGCAGCCCGCGTAGACAATGCGGCCATGTCACAATTTCCATACGGAGCTTTGGGAGAGATCTACTCTGTCGGAATTGACGGAGGTCGTGAAAAACAGGAACTTTCGATCACTGCAGAAAATATCAAATGGAACAAAGCCGGAACGAAAATGATTTTCCACGACAAAAAAGGATACGAAGATGCGTGGAGAAAACACCATCAGTCTTCTGTAACCCGTGACGTATGGATGTACGAGAAAAGCGGTGATAAATTCACTAAGCTGACAGAATTCGAAGGTGAAGACCGCAACCCCGTTTGGAACAGCGACGAAAGCAGCATCTATTATTTAAGTGAGAAAAGCGGTTCCTACAATGTTTGGAAAATGAACCCAAGCTCACCTGCATCAGCAACACAGGTTTCGAAATTCGACAAAAACCCGGTGCGTTTCCTTTCTATCTCAGGGAACAACACACTTTGTTACGGCTATGACGGTGAAATTTACACGCAAAAAGACGGTCAAAATCCGGAAAAA
>DJFP01000104.1:640-5527 GCA_002432565.1 Flavobacteriales bacterium UBA5869 | reverse complement strand
CGTCTTCGCAGTTTCCATGGAAAATGGTGTAACCAAACAAATCACCAATACACCGGAAGAAGAGCGAAATGTGAGTTTTTCACCGGACGGAAAAGCCATTTTGTATGCTTCCGAACGAAATAAGATCTGGGGAATTTACCAAACAACCAGGGTGCGGAAAGAAGACAGTTACTTCTATGCCTCTACCCTTTTGAAAGAAGAAGCATTGGTAGTTACCGAAAACGAATCCTTCCAGCCGCAATATTCACCGGACGGAAAAGAAATCGCTTTCCTGGAAAACAGAACTGCCGTAAGCGTTTACAACATTGCAAGCAAGAAGATCCACAACGTGCTTCCTGCAACGAAAAACTATTCTTACAGTGACGGAGATCAAACTTTCAACTGGGCACCTGACAGTAAGTACATCCTGGTTTCTTTCCTACAGGACGGAAACTGGCATGAGCAGATCGGGTTGGTGGATGTAAGCGGTGGAAAACCCATGCTTGAATTAACCCAAAACGGTTTCTCAAACGGCGGACCGAAATTTCAAATGGACGGAAAAGCTGTTTTGTGGTTCTCCAACCGCGACGGAATGAAAAATGTGGCAAGCCATGGTTCTCAGCAGGATGCTTATGCACTTTTCCTGGAACAAAACGCTTACGACCTGTTCAAAATGAAAAAAGCAGATTACGAGCTTTGGAAGGAACAAAAAGAGAAGAACGACAAAGAGAAGGAGAAGTCCAAAGAGCCTGAAACTTCTAAAAAAGGCAAGGGCGAAAAAGCAGATACAACTAAGAAAACCGAGCCTTTAAAAATCGATTTAAACGGATTATCGGATCGCCAGGTTCGTTTGACAGAAAACTCTTCCTTCCTGCAGGACGCATTCCTGGACCCGAAGGGTGAAAAACTGTACTACATTTCTCCGAATGAAGACGGAAACAACCTATATATCCGGAACTTCAAAGACCATGAAACGAAAATGCTTATTTCTTTAAAAGCGAGAGGTATCTCAAGTACTTCTATGGACAAGGACGGAAAGAACATTTTCGCCGTTATTGATGGTAAATTAACCCGTTTGGACCTGGAAAAAGGTGAACGAAAAGACATTCCTTTCAAAGCTGAACGTACCCAGGACAGTTATGCAGAACGCGCATACTTGTTCGAGCACATGTGGAGACAGGTCAAAACAAAATTCTATGTTGTGGATCTGCAGGGAACGGATTGGGATTATTACAAAACCACTTATGCTAAATTCCTCCCTCATATCAACAACAACTATGACTTTGCTGAAATGTGCAGCGAACTATTGGGTGAATTGAATGCTTCCCACACAGGATGCCGTTTCTATTCCCGTAAGGAAAATGGCGACGAAACAGCGCAGCTTGGAGCTATTTTCGATGAAACGTTCACAGGAACAGGATTGAAAATTGCAGAAGTGTTGGATAAAGGACCTTTGGTTAGTGCCGAAACAAAAATCAAAGCCGGGGCGATCATCGAAAAAATTGACGGAGTGGAAATCAAACCGGAATTGAATTATTACCCGCTGCTGAACCGCAAAACAGGAAAGACTGTTCTGCTATCTATTTTCGATCCGGCAAGCGGAAAACACTGGGACGAGATCATTAAACCGATTTCTGCCGGAGCACAGAACGAATTACTTTACCAGCGCTGGATTAAACGCATGCAGGCCATGACAGAGAAACTCTCTGACGGAAAACTAGGCTACATGCACGTTCGTGGTATGGACGATCACAGCTACCGCGAATTCTACAACCAGGTTATGGGGAAATACATCAACAAAGAAGCTTTGATCGTAGACACGCGCTTCAACGGCGGCGGCTGGCTGCATGATGATCTGGCAACGTTCCTTTCCGGAAAACAATACATCAATTTTGTTCCGAGAGGACAAAAGATCGGAATTGAACCGGGATCCAAATGGACCAAACCAAGCTGTGTGATCATGGGTGAAGGAAACTACTCCGATGCACACATGTTCCCCGTTGTTTACAAAACCCTGAATATCGGGAAACTGGTTGGTATGCCGGTTCCGGGAACAGGAACAGCTGTTTGGTGGGAAAACCTGCAGGACAACTCATTGGTATTCGGGATTCCACAGGTAGGTGTGATGACCATGGATGGAAAATATTACGAGAACAACCAATGTGAACCGGATTATAAAGTCGCAAACGATTACAACACCATGCTCAAAGGCGAAGATGCGCAATTGAAAAAAGCAGTGGATGTGTTGTTAGGAAAATAATAAAACATACTAGAATCCCCGGCACTTCGACTACGCTCAGTGACCGGGGATTTTTGTTTTTCCCTAAAAGGAATTCTACAAAAAATCGCCGGATGGAACCGGGAGACAAACTTCACTGGCTGAATATATACTCCATTGCCGATGCCCTGGGGACCAATTTCAGGAAAGATGCAAAAATCGGTGATGCACAATTCGGCATCCAGGCAAATTCACTCAAACCGGCGAACCTGAATTATGAAGTTTCCGCTCATAATCCAAACAGTATCATTGATTTCATCTCCCTTTACAGCATCAGGGTACACGGAATGTATTGGGATATACAAGCAGAAGGAAAAAGCTGTCTCGGGCTTATTTACCGCGAAATGCATCAACGAAGTCTAATTGAAGTATCTTAGTGCTTCTTTGAAATGAACTCAATACGATGAAACTACAATTTTTTCCATTTCTGATCTTTTCTGCCCTCATGGCTTGTTCTCCCCAACCGAAGGAAGTGGATCTGAAAATGACGGAACCTGCTGCTCCGGCATTTGAGTATGCAGATATCTTACCTGTTAAGGATACACTTTTCGGAACACCTGATGAGTACGGAAATTCTTTTGCTTTCCTGAATAAAAAAGGCGATACTATTATTCAAACGGGAGAATTTGACATCTGTTTCAGCACAATTTTCACAACCTTCGCATACGTGGCGGATGAACGTTTCAAAGACCTGGGAATGGTTGCCATCAACCGGAACAAAGAAGTCATTTTCGAAGCATATATTTTTGACAACGGTCCCGACTACATTGTGGAAGGCCTGTTCCGTATCAAACGAAACGGGAAGATCGGTTTTGCGGACCCAAGCGGAAAAGTCGTGATCCCGGCCATTTATAGCTGCGCCGATCCTTTTGAGAACGGTAAAGCCAGGGTCGCTCTGAATTGTGATGTCATTAGTGACGGTGAGCACTCATCCTCCAAGAGTGACGAATGGTTTTATATTGATAAGCAGGGAAGAAAGATTCGATAAAATGAAAAACACCATCTGTCAGAACAAATGGTGTTTTCCTTAAGCTTTTTATTTCCCGAACCGGTAGCCAATCTGGGCATTTACATTGAAGCCCAATCCAATGCCGGCAACTTTGTCTCTGCCATAAACATAAACACCTTCAGGACTTATACCCTGAAACACACTCCGGTTAATAGAATAAAATCCCGGATTAATACCAACGGAAGACCCCATATAAAAGTGTTTTCCCAGCTGCCATTCCAATCCATAACCTACACTCAGGTTCATCCCTATCATTTCATATTCATTTCCCGTTTGATACATAACCCCGTTCCCAATCGAATGACCATCAAATCGGGAAGTCGTAAAGGAGATTCCGCTGTAGAAGTAAGGTACCAATCTGGTCCCAAAACCATTGAAATACCTTTTGTAATTAAATGTAACTCCCCAGTATTTGATTGGATTATTTAGCCGGGAAAGTCGGAACTGTGGTCCCAATTCAAATTGGTTCTTCCCGTAAGTATACGTGAGCATAGGCAAAATACCTGGTTTCAAACCCTGGGTCCATGCCGGATCAATCTTGTACTTATCGAAAGTAGCCGCAGCACTCAATCCCCATCTCCCTTTAACCGAAGGAGGATTTTCAATTTGGGCTGCTGTTCCGAAACTCAGTAGAAAAATTGCACCGGACGCACCGATGACTTGCCATAATTTAGATGATCTCATAAATTTAATTTAAATGATAGGCCTTAAACATAAGACCTCACAAGAAATCTGAAGAAATATTTTGACTTAATTTAACGAGCTTTGGTCTATATTTAGGATTTAGTAACAAACAACCAAAGCCATGAGCTACGACGTACAACTCTTCAGGATCGAAACAAGACAGCGTGAGGAACAAAGCAATGATCCGGATTTCTTTGAAAAAGAAGACTATCTGGTTCCTTTTTCTGCTGATCAAATCAAGGCATTAACCATCCGTTTGGAGCGTTATAAATTTGTCGAAGAAAGAAGAAGTACTTTCGGAACCCATTTGCACAACCATCAATACGGGATTTCAGCCTTATTGACAGACAGAGCTGTTTATTTTCAATCAGGCTGGGACGGCGACGCCATTTTTGAATTATCCATGACAGCCTCCGAATTTACAGACAGCGGTGAATTTGCAAAGTACGACCGGCAGAATAATGGTTGGGAAGATTAAACAATCCATTGAAAAACTTAAAATGAACACAAACACCCTCACCTGGAACGAATTCATGCAAGTAGAAATGCGCGTAGGAACAATCCTTTCAGCAGAAATCTTTGCGGAAGTGCGTAATCCGGCTTACAAGATCACGATCGATTTCGGGGAATTCGGTCAGCGGAAGACATCTGCCCAGGTTACGGCACTCTACACACCCGAAGAACTGATCGGGAAACAAGTTGTGGCTGTTATCAACTTCCCACCCAAACAAATCGCCAACATGATGAGCGAATGCCTGGTACTGGGAGGAATCGGAGAGAACAAAGAGGTTACTTTATTGCAGCCGGAAAGAAAGGTGAAAAACGGAACACGGATCGGATAATTACGAATTACGAATGCCAAATTATTCACAGATTGTTGTAAGGAAAACAATAGTCTTACTGGTATTCATTATTCAAAAATGCACACTTTATGAAG
>DJFP01000104.1:0-630 GCA_002432565.1 Flavobacteriales bacterium UBA5869 | reverse complement strand
TTGTGATAGATCACAAACCGGAATGTGTCTCCCAATTTCAATTTGATGAGTTTCGAAATACTGATCGCCGTTCTGGTTTTGTTCAGGCTGATTTTGCGGGATTCTTCCAGCAGGCGAAGCATTTGCTCCTGCTGGCTGATAAATTCGTCTATGACTTTTTTGTCCAGCTTGCTGTTTAACGGATTCATGTTTTTGAACGTCTTCATCTTCTTCAGTTCCTCTTTTGGGAGCATACTGTTCGCAAAATAATTTCCCAGCCAGCCGCTTTTGAAAAGAGATTCTGACTTCCCCCTTTGGAGGGGGACTGAGGGGGAGGATAAGTGAATTTGTTCCTCAATCCGTCGTTTGATCTCCGGAATATAAAAACGTCCATACAAATTCAGATGCTCCAAACATTCAAGTACGCTCCAGCTTTCGGGATGCTGTTTAAAATTCAGCTGTTCTCCTGATTTTTCCTTCAGAGCTTCCGCCTCCAGGATCAACTGTTTCGTTCTGTTCATCAGGTCTGTTACCAACACTTCCGTCTGTATTTTCATTGCTTTTTCTTTACACCTCATCCCACACGTGCAGGATTGGGAATTTTCGACAAAGGTCAGACATAAGCCTTGAAAAAACATTGATTGAGATCAA
>DJFP01000097.1:25601-28229 GCA_002432565.1 Flavobacteriales bacterium UBA5869 | reverse complement strand
GTATTTGTAAAGGCTCACACTCGTAAAATTTGTGATAAAACGCTGTTTTTCTACCAGGTAATGGAAACATCGGGATTTATCGTAATGGATATCCTTATCGGAATGCTCAGCAACCTGGCTTAATGTAGAAATCAGGTACTTCGGATTTAACGGGCCTTTATTGGCGGTTAAGGAAGCAAACTTTGTTTTGGACAGTTTCATCAGGTAGGATGTCTGGTTGGATTCGATGGTGACCTCAGGATGAATACTGTCTTTCCCGAATTTTGACCAATTTAATGAAGTGCAATTTGCTACTGAATCCTTTTCAGTGATCAGTATCAACGGATCGTGACATACCGGGACCCAAAAACCGTGATTGTTGTTGAACTGACGGTCCATATTCCGGAAAAAACTACGGTCGCGTAATTGACTGAATAAACTCTGGTTATACAAGCTTTCACGCAGACTGTCGGAAGATAGCAGTAAAACGTCTATACCGGTATTGAATTTATTCTTTTGGATTATCCGGGCAATTTCCGCACTGGTTTGGTAAACAACCTGAACAGAAATCTTTTTGGAATCTTCAAATTCTTTGATAAACATACTGTCAGCCGGACAATAAACATCCGTATAGACTATGACCTTTTCATGAGCACTCGGTTTTGCTTCGTCAAGCACACAGGAATGAAGGCCCATAAAAAGCCCTGTAAAAAGGACGTAAATCTTCCAATTCAACATGGGGCAAAGATAGTGGTATTTCGTACTTTTGTAAAAAAAAGATTCCAGTGTCGAAAAGCAATTTAAATAAACAGGAAAAGTTAAAGATCAATACACTTTTGAGTGATCTGCAGAGCAAGGATGAAGTGAAGATTGCGAGTGCCCTTAAAGCATTTGCAGTTCACGGTCATGCTACAGTTATAGAACCGATCATTGAAGTATGGAGATCTGGTTTGTCCGCTGAAAATGAAGCATTGGTGATCGATTTATTCCAAAGCTTGAAAGACACTTCGGCAATTGAACCTCTGATGGAGGCATTTAATGCTCCGGAAAATACGGATTTGCGCAGAAAACTGGTGAGCGCTTTCTGGAATTCCAAATTGGATTTCTCGGATTACCTGGCAGATTTCGTGCTGTTTGGGATCGAAGGTGATTTTTTAGACGCGCTGGAGGTGATCACACTGATTGAAAATTTTGAGACAGTTGCCCCTGAATCGGCTATTTTGGAATCGCAGTTATTGCTGACCGAATATTTCGGGCAGACAGAAAACAGGAATGATCAGAAAGATGCGATCTTAACTGATTTGGCAATGCTTCTGAAAGATTTCTCGGAGTTGGACGGAACAGACGATCTATTCTTAGAATAAACCGTTTATTTCCGCGTCAATGGATTGGATGATCTTACCTAAATCTTCCTGGTTTTCGGGGAAGCGGTTGTTATCCACATCAATGATCAGTAATTTTCCGCTGTCGTAGGTAGAAATCCACGCCTCGTAACGCTCATTCAAACGCTTTAGATAATCCAAACGGATACTTTCTTCATATTCTCTTCCGCGCTGCTGGATCTGGTTTACCAATGTAGGAACAGAAGCCCGCAGGTAAATCAATAAGTCAGGAGCGGAAACAAAAGAATCCATCAGGTTAAATAAAGAAAAGTAGTTTTCAAAATCGCGGGTAGTCATCAGACCCATGGAATGTAAATTCGGTGCGAAAATGAAAGCATCCTCATAAATAGTTCTGTCCTGGATAACATGTGTAGTGCTGTTTTTGATCTCCTGGATTTGTGTAAAGCGGGAGTTCAGGTAATAGATCTGCAAATTGAAAGACCAGCGTTGCATATCTTCGTAGAAATCATTCAGGTACGGATTCATTTCGACATCCTCAAAATGAGTCTCCCAGTTGTAATGTTTTGCCAACATTTTTGTCAGGGTTGTCTTTCCGGACCCTATATTTCCAGCTACTGCAATATGCATAATTTATGAGTTTTTTGGGGTGACTAAAATACAAATTCCGCCTACATAAATCGCCCTTTTTTCAAAAAATAATTCCTNNATCTCTGTCTGAACATACAGCCGGTCACCCGAAACTTCCATTTTCAGGATCTTTGAATCAAGTATTGCATCTCCGGCAAAGAAAAAAGAAACAAATTTCGAATTGATGTCAACCGTTTGGATATTCTTTCCTTCTGCTATCAAAAAATAATCCTGGATCGGGTAGATTGGTTTGTAAGGAGTGAGTGTGGCAACATCCATGAAATTCCCGAATTGATCGAACCAGGCAACCTGGTTTTCTTCGTCGAACAGGTATAGGCGGTTGTCAATTTCCTGCATGTTCACTATGGATTTCATATTCAATAAACCTTTCACATTCTGAATTTCTTGTCCCTGCCCGTTGCGAAGAGTAATCAATTCGATTCTGGAGTTTGGTTCATCATAGATCCAGATGCGGTCTGTTTGAATGGATGCACTCATACTAGCGGCGAGGTTTATATTCAGATCACTGAGATTAATGCAGTCGCCTTGCAAAGCAAGGGCATTGTCCAAAAAACAGATACTCTGCTGGTCTTCGGAGAAAAGTGCAATTTTCAAGGGGTTTTGAGCATCGATCTTTTGGATGTTTCCCAATGATTTGATGCTTTCCTGCAGCATGAGC
>DJFP01000097.1:208-25579 GCA_002432565.1 Flavobacteriales bacterium UBA5869 | reverse complement strand
TTCCAGGTGCCAGAGTTCTTTCCATGTTTGCTGGCTAAACCCGAAGCAGGGAATAGCAAGAATAATACAGGAAAAGAAAAATCTATACATATTGAATGGTTTCAAACTCGGCTTCCTGCAAGATTTGTTCCACGATTTCGCGTGAATTCATCAGGCGGGGTACCTTGTGCTGTCCACCTAATTTACCTTTTTTTTGCAGCCAGGCATCAAAACTCCCTGATTTTAAAACGTGGAGCAATGGTTTGCCCAAGGCCATGTTTTTAGTCCGTTTGGCATCGTAATCGGAATTGACTGCCCGCAGGGATTCGTCCAAAAGGAACATGAACCGATTGATATCATTGGGTTTTCGTTCAAATTCGATCAGCCATTCGTGTTTACTTTGAGTATTTCCGTCCATGTAAATAGGAGCAACGGTATATTCACGGATGATCGCATCTGTTTTGGAAGAAGCTTCCGCAATTGCATGATCGGCATTGTTTACAATGACTTCCTCTCCCACAGAATTAATGAAATGTTTCGTTCTTCCGGATAGCTTAAAACGGTATGGTGTTTTTGAGGTGAAACAGATGGTGTCTCCAACAATATAACGCCAAAGACCTGCGTTGGTCGATATTACCAGCGCATATTCTTCACCCAATTCGACCTCATCGAGTTTGTAAATGACTTTGGAATCGGTGCCTTCAAAAGCATGCATCGGGATGAACTCGTAGTAGATCCCATAATCAAGCATCAACAGGAGTTCATTGGAACCATCCACATCCTGTATCCCGAAAAAACCTTCTGAAGCGTTGTAAGTTTCCACGTAATGCATGTCATCAAACGGGATTAATTCCCGGAAGGCTGCCCGGTACGGTTCAAAGCTCACGCCGCCATGCATGAAAAGTTCCAGGTTCGGCCAAACTTCCCGCAGATTCGATTTGCCGGTGATCTCCAATATTTTTTTAGCCAAAACCATTGTCCAGCTGGGAACTCCGGCAATAATGTACACATCTTCTTCGATCGTACTGCGCGCCATGAGTTCAATTTTTTCCTCCCATTCGGTCATCAGGGCAATTTCTTTGGAAGGAGTTCTCCGGATTTCCGCCCACCAGGGCAAATTTTTCAAAATAATGGCAGAAAGATCGCCCAGGTATGCATCATCGGCTACAGGAAGGACTTGTGCACTTCCGCCTATAATCAAATGTTTTCCTTTATAGAGTTTCCTGTTTGGGAAGTTTTCGTAGTAAAGTGCCAGCAGGTCTTTTCCGCCTTTGTAATGGCAATCTTCCAGTGACTCTCTCGTTACGGGAATGAATTTACTGCGTTCGGAAGTAGTGCCGGAACTTTTTGCGAACCATTTGGTCTCCTGCGACCAAAGCAGGTATTGTTCTCCTTCCATCAAACGATCGACCCATGGTTTCAGGGATTCATAATTGTTTAAGGGAACTAATTCTTTAAAATCAGAATAAGAATGGATTTGATGGAAATGGTATTGCTTGCCGTAAACAGTTTGTGATCCCTGTTCAATCAATTTTTCGAAGAGTTCATGCTGGACATCTTCCGGGTATTTTCGAAACAGCTCGATCTGGTGCAAGCGCTTCTTAATTACCCATGCAAAAATCGAATTG
This sequence comes from Flavobacteriales bacterium UBA5869, assembly GCA_002432565.1. Classification (GTDB taxonomy): domain Bacteria; phylum Bacteroidota; class Bacteroidia; order Flavobacteriales_D; family Crocinitomicaceae; genus Fluviicola. Next base: position 23,972 of record DJFP01000097.1, on the reverse strand, counting down.
AACGGCATAAGCTGATATTCAGTGAAATAAAAAAAGGAGGAAATCTTCCTCCTTATACTATCCGAATGCGTAAATAGATCCGATGATTGCTAAAAGGATCACAGTATACACAAACCCAATTCCTACAGTTGAACTTTCGAAGAAAGTATCATTCTTATCGTGGTGATCTGAATGATGTTCTGAATGGTGTTCTGACATAACTTCAATTTTTTTTTCAAATTTAAGATTTTGTTTGATAAAAGGAAGCAAATTACTCGTTGTTTACACCAATTAATCGCAAAATGTAGTAAAACATAGTTACAATTGCTCCCAGTGAAGCTACAACGTAAGTTGAAGCTGCCAGGTTCAATGCTGTTTTGGAACGTTCGTACTCCACTTTAGTAGCCGTTCCGGAACGTTCAATCCAGTTAAGAGCCCTCTTCGACGCATCGAATTCCACCGGAAGTGTTACAATACTGAATAAAGCAATCACACCGTAAGCAATGACGATTGCCCAAAGTACCCACTTGATAGGGAAAGATTCAAAAAGTACGGCCCCACCGATGAATGTCAGCATCATCAGGATGTTTAAGAACAAACCCGAAGCGTGCTGCAGGGGAACCAGTTTTGAACGCCATTGCAAAGGCGCATAAGCTTTTGCATGCTGAACGGCATGTCCGCATTCATGAGCAGCAATGGCTGTAGAAGCGGCATTGGTACCGTGATAAACTTCTTCCGAAAGGTTAACGGTTTTGTTTGCAGGATTGTAATGATCGGTTAATTCTCCGGGAATGCAGGTTACACGTACATCGTAAATGTTGTAGTCGCGAAGCATACGCTCAGCTACTTCACGGCCGCTTAAACGACTTTGAGAGGGAATTTTGCTGAATTCCTGGAATTTGCTTTTTAATCGCCAGCTCACAATTAGTCCAATTCCCATGAAGACTAAACCAATGAGCATCGCAGGTCCTAAAGGTATCATTCGATTTGAAATTTTCCTTAAAGTTAGGAACAAAAAAACGGGCTAAACTTGAATTTTAACCCGTTTTAACTTAAAGAATGTTATGCGAAGATTAATCCCTGCTTCCGAATAAACGAAGTAATGAAAGAAATAAGTTCACGAAGAGTACGTACAAGGTAAAACCTCCCAGCAAAGCTAACTTGTTTTTGTCGTCAGCAGAAATTTCCGAATCGTGTGCAAACTTTTTCAATTGCTGCATGTGGTATGCCGTTAAACCGGTGAAAACGATGACTCCTAAAATAGAGATCAGGTAAGCAAAACCATCGCTTTTTAAGAAGAAATTTACAATAGAAGAAATAAAAATCCCAATGAATGCCATGTACAAAATAGACCCCATTTTTGTTAGATCAACTTTGGTAACGTAACCCATAATTGCCATTACAGCAAAAGTTCCTGCAGTGACCCCGAAAGTGACAGCAATAGAGCCCATTGAATAACGAAGAAAAATGCTGGAAATAGCAAAACCGATCAAAACACTATAAAGTGAGAATAACCCGAACAATAAAGGAAACGAAAGTCGGTTGATCATTGTTTGAAATAACAGCGCAATACCAATTGGAGCAAATAAAACAACATAGTAAAGCATGTTTGGCTGATATCCTTTTGGAGTCTGACTTAGAAAATACTCTTTGAAGAAAGTTTCCGTTCCGTATTGAAAAGCAATAACACCCGATACGATCAATGCAAAGAACATAAATCCATACACTTTTGCGAAGAATTGTCTTGCCGCTGCTTGTTTTTCAGCTGTNNTCCTCCTGTATAATCCATTTTTTAATGACGATGTTTGCCCATTCTTTCAGAAGATCAATGTATTCCTGGTTTTCAAGGGGTGTAGCAAGAATACGTTTCGTTAATTTTATTTCATAGCTAGCTTTAATTGTCTTTGGATTTGTTTGAATGATATCGCACTTCACGCTTCCGACACTATTTTCCTTCGAAAGAGTGGTGATTTTATCTGCTAAACTGATTGTATCCTGAGCTTCAATATAGATAGCATACTTCTGGTGCTTTGAATAGGGTAGGATGCTGTAAGTCCCTATACTTTCATTGGTTTCATCTTCAAAATAGATGTAGTTAGGAATCAGTTCTTTTGCATTGAATGCATAAAGTTTGGTGTCAAATTCCGAGAATAANNGTGTCATCTTGTTTGATACTCAGATTATAGGGATAAATGTCTTTTAGTTCTGTTGGTTTGATGATGGTGTCCGAAATGTTCAGTCTTTTGAAATTGTCAGCGTTCCTGGGGTTTCGGAAAGAAATGGAATACAAACCGCTGAATGAATCCCGTCTGTTTATGACCTGCTTCGGTGAACTTAGACTGCCGGTTTTGATAATGATGTTGGCTGTATGCTTGTTATTTGTCCAGTCACTTTGAGGAATTTGTGCTTTACTTAATAGGACTTCATCACGGGCGCCCGAGAAAACAATGGCTTGGTTCCCTTCACACCAGGTTGGGATCTCGTCTACGTAATAGAAAGCATTTTTTCCGGCAGGGCCGAATTGGAAATGTTCGTTTCCGGGTGCAAGTTCGATGAGCAGGAATCGATATTCCAGCTGGTGAAGACCCACGTACCCATGTTCAAAAACACCATTGGAAATATCATTGGTAAATCCAACGTGATAGGTCACTTCATTTTCTTCAAGGAAGAGCTGGATTAACCGGAAATAATTGGTGTAGTCGATCAGGTGTTTGTCAAAAAAGTCGGAAGGTTTTATGGAAGCCGGCATGTTTGCATCATCGTTCCAGCTCGCTTCTTTTTCAAAGTATTTTGTAATGCGATTGATGTTTTCAAGAACGTTTACATCGTGGTCTGCAATTCCTGCAGCAAACAGCTCTTCTGAAAAAGACTTAAACCCGGATTTGACGTGGTAAACATCGTAATCTCCTGAGTAAATGACATCGTAATCCAGGAGTTCCCCTGGCATCCATAAATTGTAAACTACCTTTTGGGCATTTTCAGGATAGGCGCGAAATGCATTTTCGGCAATTTTGGAAACGTTTTTAATTTCCCAGGAAAATACGGGTGATCCGCCTTCTTTTGTCAGGGTATAGTTCTTGAGTGACTTGGAAGGGTAAACCGTAAGGTCGAACCGGCTGAAATTGCGCAGGGAAAGCTTGGAATTCAGAGAAACCAAATCACTTTCCAGGTAACGGCAGTCGGATAGATCGTATGATTTGTAATCCACCTGGTAAACAACATCAATAATGTCATCTACCTGCAGGCTTGGGAAGATGAATTGAATTCGTTTGATATAGGTAGACTTGTATTTGGATTTTGAGTCTATTGCGGTTTCTTTGATGTTTTCCGGCCCTAATTCAATAATGGATCCGTCGGGTTTAATGATCCGGGCTTTCATCAATTGAATCATTCCGCCGTTGAATTGGTAGAGATCATGATTGATAAAATTCTCCACGCCTTTTTTTGAAAGGATTTTTATGCGTTTGAAATTGACATAACTCGTTTCGTAATCCGGCATGAAGTCGATCGTCAGCCTGTTCTCAAAATAGATCGCGTCTTCTGATTTTAAGGAATCGGGGATCACCGGATTGGAGAACTCGGGCCAGACGTATTTGTCTCCTGCAAGGCTTTTGTTGATAAAGAGTAATAAAAGCAGGATCGATAGGGCGAATTGTTTCATGGTAGATAAGTTGCCGGTTTTAAAATATAGGTTTTCCAGTAATTAATCAGTGCACCCTTACTTCCGGTGTTTTCCTTTGTAAGATGCATGTTGAATTTACTCTGAGTGTTCACACTTTCAAAGTCAATGCCTTTATTCACGTCGAAGCCTGGCTTGAACTTCAAATGATTGAATGAGAAATTAAAATCTGCCGCGAAACGTGCACTGTCTCCGTTGTACACAACGTGCATCAGTTTATTGATATCCGGCAGGCATTTCAGGTCGATGTACTTCTGGTCATTCACAACGTTGTAGTAGGAGGTCGGGAGATCGCATGAAATATAGATGGATGTCTGGTGTTTGTCAGTAAGCGAACTGTCAATCTTGTGTGAATAAGGGATCAGATAATTGACTGCCTTTCTGATCGTTTCGGAATTATCCGAGTAATTGTTGAGTTGGGCAAACACCAATGCAAATTTTTCCCGGAAGTTCATTTTCAGGCGGTACGCCGGCTGATTAGAAGCGTTCAGGTAAAACTCGTAATCAAACAAAAGGTTGGGCTGGTAAAGCAGGGTCTCCGGAATGTTTTGATAAGCATCTGTTTTCTTACCGAGCAGGAAAGCTTCTGTTCCCAGGATTTGTAAACTCGGATCTCCGAACAGACATTGTTTTTCGGTGCCATCCAGGTAAATGATCTTGTTGTCCCAAACCAGTGAAACGATCATGTGATTCGCCATTGCAATGGATGGGAAGTCATAAACGTCTTTTTTGACAGATGTTTTTGAAACGGTTAGGTAAGATTCAAACCCGAAAGCCCGGAATAGTTGGTGCAGCAGCATTGCCATGTCTTTACAGTCGCCGAATTTGTTTTGAATGGTTTGATTGGCCTGTCTCGGGACCAAAGCATTTAAGCCGTTTTCAATATCCAGGTAAACAATGCTTTCCTGGACATATTCATAACAGGCTTGAGCCAATTCCAGTGATTTCCCTTTTTTGGCAAGGTTGCGGATGTTTTCGGGAAGATATTCCGGGTTGATGTTTTCGTGATCTTTAATCTTCTCTGAAAACCACTCGTTGAAATAATCGTTGGGCTCCATTCCTTTCGGATGCACTAAAAAATACATGCGTTCTTCTTCAGGCAGAAAATCCTGGGATGAAATCACAAAATGCCCCGACTTTTTTTCCGTTCGATGCCTGAAAGAGGCTTCCATGTTTTCGGGAAGTGTGATCTCGTAGAAGAAATCGTCGGCGTCGTTGATTCCGTCTTTGAAAATGTCGGTTAAGAAGATCAGTTCGGTGGCTGTGGTTTGGTATTCAAATTTGAACAGGCAGTTTGCCGGAACAGCAAAGCTGTATGTTCGAAGACCATTGAAAACGGAACTCCAGTTGATGGTAGAGACTGTCAGATTAGATTCAAACCTGATCTTTTGGCTTTTGCCATTGATGGTAAAAGTTCCCTGTTTGGAGATCAGTTTCTCCGTTTCACTGACTGAAAAATAGAAAGTTTGTTCGGTACCGGTTTCATTGGAGCCCTCAAAATAGTTTGTAGTTTGATAAATGCCGCCGGCCTGCACCAAAACAACTGTCTTTTCGAGAGAAAATTCCAGTCCTTCAGCTCCATAGATCGAACCACCGGCAAAGAGGGAAGCCAGCAGTGTGATTAAAAAAGTGGTATTTTTGAGCATGGTGGTTGAGTAATTAATCGTTTATCTGCTTGTTCTAGTGTAATTTAGCTTGTACTAAGTTAATAAACTCTTTTCTCGTAGAGTCATTGCTTAAGAATAATCCGGTAAATGCGCTGGAAGTCGTAACGGAGTTTTGTTTCTGCACACCACGCATCTGCATACACATGTGCTGGCATTCCAAAACTACTGCAACCCCTTTTGGTTTCAGGGTTTCCTGGATACAATCGCGGATTTCGATGGTTAAACGTTCCTGGACCTGCAATCTGCGGCTAAAAGCGTCAACTACGCGGGGGATTTTGCTCAAACCTACAATTGTTCCGTTCGGAATGTATGCAATGTGTGCTTTCCCGAAGAATGGCAGCATGTGGTGCTCACACATAGAATAAACCTCGATGTCTTTAACGATCACCATTTCGGAATATTCTTCGTTGAATAAGGCGCTCTTCAGGATTTCCTCCGGTTTGATATCGTATCCCTGTGTCAGGAATTGTAAAGCTTTTGCTACGCGTTCGGGAGTTTTCAATAACCCTTCTCTTTCCGGGTTTTCACCTATTTGGGAAAGAATGGATTTGTAAATGGTTGAAATGTTTGCTGTCGTGTCGTCGTTGTAATGAAATTCGCTCATGCTCAATGTTTGTTTGCTAAAATGTTCAAATGTTCAAATGTTCAAATGTTCAAATTGAACTGTTTAAACCTTTTGAACCCTTTGAATTTGTTTAATAAGGTTGTTTTCCGCCAAAATACTCTACGAAATTGTTTTCTGTTTCTACCAGTTTGATTTTGCAAAGCTCACCGCCGGCTTCTTTGATCGGAGCATCAATGATTTTCCAGATCTCAATAGCCAGGTTTTCCGTAGAAGCCAGCTTTCCTTTTAAGAACGGAACATCCAGGTTCAGGTTTTTATGATCCAGTTCTTCGATAACCAGCTCTTTGATTATTACACTCAGGTCTTTCAAATTGATGACAAAACCTGTTTCGGGATTGGGCTCACCCTTTACTGTTACGAATAATTCGAAATTGTGTCCGTGCCAGTTCTTATTGCTGCACTTACCGAAAACTTCTTCGTTTTTTTCATCGGACCATTCCTCGCGCCACAATTTGTGCGCTGCATTGAAATGTTCTCTACGGGTAATATATACTGTTTCCAAGTCTTGAAAATATGGGTACAACGTTTGTGCTGAAGCTCTTCACCTTTGCGTAACCGCTTGCGCCTCTGCTAAAGCTTCAGCGGCACGCAGATGGTGGAGCAAGGTCAGCGACGGCACAAAGGTAAAAGTTAAAAGTGAGAAGTCGAAAAGGAATTATCAATTATTAATTATCAAGATCGGATTTTCCTCTTGATAATTAAATCATTCATAATTGATCATTAAACTTGACGACTTTGAATTAACTTTGTACAAAATTGAGTCATATGATCGTCATTACAGGAGCTGCGGGATTTATCGGAAGCTGCATCGTTGGAACGCTAAACAGCAAGGGAATCAATAATTTGATTTTGGTGGATGATTTTTCCAAAACGGAAAAAGCAGCCAACCTGGAAGGAAAGCTTTTTGTTGCGATGGTTCAGCGTGCTGATTTCGATCAATGGATGAAAGAGTTTGGGGATGAGGTTACTTGTATGCTGCATATCGGGGCGCGTACGGATACTACGGAATTCGACAAGGCGATCTTTGATGAGCTGAATGTTGAATATTCCAAAATGATCTGGAACCATTGTGTGAATTACCGGATTCCGCTTGTATATGCAAGTTCTGCTGCTACATACGGTTTGGGTGAACTGGGGTATGACGATGACGAATCGAAAATGCCGCTTTTACAGCCTTTGAATCCTTACGGCTGGTCGAAACAGTGGTTTGACATGTGGGCTCTGGAGCAGACAGAAACTCCACCGCATTGGTACGGATTGAAGTTCTTCAATGTTTACGGCCCCAACGAATACCACAAGGCGCGCATGGCATCGGTGATCTTCCATACATTCAACCAGGTGAAAGAGCATGGTTCCATGAAATTGTTCCGCTCCCACAATCCGAATTATACGGACGGCGGACAGATGCGTGATTTTGTTTATGTAAAAGATTTGGTTTCCGTGATTGAGTTTTTGATGAAAGGAACGGCAAAATCCGGCATCTATAATTTAGGTTCCGGTAAAGCGCGTACTTTCCTTGATTTAGCTGAAAACACTTTCAAAGCCCTTGGAAAAGAACCGAATATTTCTTTCATTGATACTCCGGAAGATATCCGCGATAAGTACCAGTATTTCACGGAAGCAAATATGCAGAAGCTGATTGGTCAGGGATATGACATTCCCTTCCATACCCTGGAAGAAGGAATCGAAGATTACGTGAAGAATTACCTGATCGGAACGAAATACATTTAAACAGTGTGCTAAAATCCGTTCACCATATCGCCATTATTTGTTCGGATTATCAAAAGTCGAAGGTATTTTATACTCAAATCCTGGGATGTGAGATTCTTGCCGAGAATTACCGGGAGGAACGCAGCTCATATAAATTGGATTTGATGTTGAATGGCGTTTACTGTATCGAACTGTTTTCGTTTCCCGATCCTCCTGACCGGGTTTCACGACCTGAAGCAAGCGGATTAAGGCATTTGGCTTTTTCTGTAGAGAATCTGGATGGTGCTATCGCTGAACTTGCTGGTAAAGGAGTTGTTTGTGAACCGGTACGGATAGATGAGTTTACCGGAAAACGCTTTATTTTCTTTGCAGATCCGGACGACCTGCCGATTGAGTTGGTGGAACAGTAATTATCCATTAAACTTCCTGGAAAATTAAAAAAAACGTGGGTCTTTGTTAAAGAAGAAACGCAATTACATGCTATTGACTTAAATGTAACGGTTTCAGAGCATCTCAAGTCTGACTATATATTTAGCTTTGCAGCTGAAGAAAAATTACAATGAAACCTATATTAACACTTGTGTTATGCTGCGTCTTGCAGTGTGCTTGTTATGCACAAACTATTTCCAACGGGAACTTCAATTCAGGAACGGCTTCCTGGGGATGTAACCCTGAAACAAATCCCGAATCCGTTTATGGTGGTTCAGGTTCAAATACGGTTGCAGAAGTAGATGCTGTAGCCGGTCTTTGCCAGACCATTAACGGGTTAACGGTGGGAGCTTTGTATCGCATTTCTTTCCTGTGTTCCAGGAGAACCAGTTGCGGCCCGACTTTTCAAAGTATGAATGTGACAGTTGGCAGCGCAAGTAAAAGTATTTCCAGAAACGGTACTGCTTTTTCATTGGTCACTGAATTTATAGATTTTGTTCCGACAGCCACAGTGCATACGCTTACTTTTTCCGGAACAACAACCGAAACATGCAACCTGCTTGTGGATAATATCCAGATTACACTTAGTTCGGGCCTTCCGGTGGAGCTCAGTTCCTTTACGGCAAGCTGTTCGGCCGGTGGTGCGCTTTTAAAATGGATCACCGAAAGTGAAACACGCTCGAATTATTTTACCATGGAAGCTTCTACTGATGGTTCTTCCTGGAGTGAAGTTGGAAAGGTGGATGCACAGTTCAGTTCTCAAACCAGAACGATTTACGCTTACCAGGCTGATTACTTTGTAAATGGAATTAACTACTACCGTTTGCGTCTCACGGATATGGACGGGACTGAAGAAATATTGTCCGTTGTAAGTTTGATTTGTGAGGATAACCAGGTGTTGATTTACCCGAATCCGACGAGTGGGATTCTCTATGTGAACGCTTCCGTTGACGAATTTGCAGGGGTTTTTGATTCCTCGGGAAGAAAAGTGACTGAGCATTTAAGTGTATTGAATGAGGATCGGTTTGAGGTCGATCTTTCCGGTTTTGCTGCGGGTTTTTATTATTTGCATGTCGGGGATGAAAAATACAAAGTCGTGAAGGAGTGATATTGGGGGATGATTCCAACTGTCGATTTTCTTGAGTTGACGCATAAAATAGTTAGTTTCGCAAAAAAAAATAATCACCATGAAATATGTTCTGACCGCCTTATTTATTTTTGTCAATGTTGTTCTTTTTGCGCAGCACAAGCGTGATACCATTTACATGAATGAAGATTGGGAGGTTACCAAAAGTCGGGATTCGGCTAAGTACTACAGGATTATTAAGGAGGATAAGAATCTCTATTTTGTAACGGATTACTTTCTGAAATCTGATTCTGTCCAAATGACTGGTGCATTTAAAGATTATGCTCAGAAAACAAAAGAAGGAGAGTTTATCTATTATGGGAAGAACGGATTGATTACGCAGAGAGGAAGTTACCTGAACGGGAAAAAAAATGGGCAGCATACTTCCTATTACCCCACCGGTGAATTACATTATTCGGAAGATTATGTGAATGATGAAGTTGAAGGTAATTTCATGATTTATTATCAAAATGGAAAGATCAGGAGAAAAGAAACGTATAAAAAGGGTAAATTGACTTTTAAAGCATGTTATCTTGAAAATGGAAAGAAAACAAAGTTTTTCCCGTATGCAGTTCCTGCAGAGCCAATTGGTGGAATGGAAGCTGTAAAAAAGTACATTGTAAAGAACTTACATTATCCCGATCAAGCTGTAGAAGATAATATTGAGGGGAAGGTTTATGTTCAGTTTGTTATTTCAGAATCGGGGAATATAAGCAATGTGAAAGTGAAGAAAGGGGCTCATCCTATTTTAGATGAAGAAGCTATTCGTATTGTCAAAGCAATGCCTGCATGGAAACCGGGAGTAATAGACGGGAAAAATGTAAAAAGTACATTTAGTCTTCCAATTAATTTTAGTTTGAATTAAGTATTCGTAAATTAGATGGAATACTTATAAAAGTCACTGATATGAAAACACGGATTCTATTGATCGCTTTCACGATGTTGTCAATTTCCATTAGTTCCTGCTCCAAAAGTCCTAAATGTTGGGGGAAGGATAAGAATGAAGGGGATATTTCTGAGTTGATCAAAATAACGTGCCCTCCCATGAACGGTGATCGCTGGGTTATAAATAATCAAAGCACATACCAGCAAACTTTCGATTCAGCTTGTGCTTTACCGGCTATCGACTTCAATAATTATACCCTGCTTGGACTGGAAGCTACCGGTGGTTGCGAAACCAGGTATATCCGTAAAGTCGAGCGGGAAGATGATGGAACAACTCATTATCAGGTCACTGTGAAAAGTTGTGGAACCTGTAAAAAGCTTTCTATTTCATACAATTGGGTGACGATCCCAAAAATTCCGGATAATGCACATGTGACCTTTGAAGTGAGGGAGAAGTAATTAAAAATGCAAAATGCAAAAAAATTGCTTGCATCTTGACTCTTGACTCTCCTCGTCTTGACTCAAATCAAACCCGGAACAAAATCTCGACGTATATCATTTCCATTCCGATCATCGTTTCTTCGACCTGGTAGAAAGCAATGCTGGTTTGTTCTGAAATGGCTTCGTATTCCAATTCATCCGAAATCAAAGGCTGCTGCGCTCGCTCCGAAGAGTTGATCTGCATACTGCCTAAGAATTGATAGGTTATGATGAACGACTGCTTTCCATTTTCCCGGATCAACTTTAAAAAAGTGTCCTTTTTGTAGTCAATACCCAGCCGGTTCAGCAGATCCTTGATCTCCGGGGTAAAAATCTCGTCGTAATATTTGAAAAAAGACCGGAATTCCTGCACATGGTACTCGGAATATCCACAAAGGGTATTCGAGTAGATTTTCCGGGTGATTTTACTCGGTACTTCGAACACCCAATGTTTGAACGCTATAGTTTCTGTAAGCATCATTTTAGATTACAGATTTGATTTGGNNCGAAAATCGTAAACGCTTAAGTGGAACTCAAAAAAAAAGGGTGTTTACCGGATTTTTTCGAGTAAATGATGTTAAATTTGGTGTAAAGATGACTCGGTTTTTCCTTCCCCTGATTTTTGCCTTTACGGCCTGCAGTGTTTTTGCCCAAAAGAATATTGCCAGGATTGATTCGCTTAATTTCAAAGGGGAGGCACTCTATGCCAACGATATAGAACAATCAATTGCGGTCAGTACAAAAGCATTGAAGTTAGCAAAAGAAGCGGAGTATCAGTCCGGTGAGGCTTTTGCTTATATGAACCTGGCTGTTGCCAATGACATTAAAGGAAATTCCGCTGTTGCAACTTCTTATTTTCACCAAGCAATCCGTTTGTTTGAATTGGAGAAAGACGAGGAGAACCTTTCTTATTGCTATTCTCAGCTCGGAGTATGTTATTTTTCCCAGTACCAATATGAAAACGCCGATTTTTATTACCGAAAGGCCATTGAACTTTGTAAAAAGAACAATTTGGAGATTGATCTGGCAGATGTCCTGGTGAACCAGGGAATTACCTTTACTTACCAAAACAAGCCAAAAGCTGCGGAAGCAAATTTCCTGGAAGCCATTAAGATCTATAAAAGAAAGGATTACCCGGAAGGACTCGGAGCTGCTTATAATTCACTGGCGAAAATCTATTACGATGAGCGGGATCTTCACAAAGCGATTACTTACTTCGAGAAATCTGCAGCAAATTTCAAAGAATACCGGAGCGACTTTAATTTAATTTCTTCCTACAACGGAACGGCGAATTGTTACATTGACTTAAAAGACTATCAAAAAGCTGAGGAATATGCGCTCAAGAGCCTCAAATTATCACAGCAGACCGGCGCCATGGAACGGGAAGTATTCGTACATGAGACTTTGTCTCGCATTTATTTTGCGCTGGGTGATTATAAAAAAGCTTACGAAAGCCTGAATGCATATACCGTGCTGAGTGACACCATTTTTACACAGGAGAAAAGTGATGCCCTGGCAGAAATGCAGGCGCGCTTTGAGGTCAAAGAAATTAAATTGAAACAGCAGGCCGAGCAGGAGAACCACCAATTGCAGCTGATCATACTGCTGGCGATCATTTTCATCGTTGTGGTGGTGTCGCTGCTGTTGTTTTTCCTCTTCCGGAATAAGAAACGGATCAATGCTTTGCTGGAACAAAAATACATGATGACACAGGCAAATCTGGAACAAAAAGAATTCATGATGGCCGAAGTCCACCACCGCGTGAAGAACAATTTACAAATCATTTCCGCTATTTTGGACCTGCAGTCGCGGGAGTTGAAGGATCCTGAATCCATACAGCTGATAGATGCCAGTATGAACAGGATTAATGCCATTTCCATGATCCACCAAAAACTGTATCAATCCGAGAACATCAGAGCGGTACAGATCGGACCTTACCTGGCGGAATTGGTAAATGACCTGGTTACGCATTTCAAGCGAGAAGTTAACAAGGAAATTTACCTGAATTCGGAGTGTGACAACCTGAACCTGGATATTGAGACCGCTTTGCCTATCGGTTTGATCGTTGCAGAGCTGGTAATGAATTCCTGTAAGTACGCATTCGATAAACAAGAGAACCCGCAAATCAGCCTTTCTCTGAAAATGCATGATGATAAGCTGGTGCTAATTGTTGCCGATAACGGAAACGGCAAGTCTAACATAAACGAGGGAACTCATTTCGGGGCAAAACTGATCCGGTCTATGGCACGGAAACTCAAGGCAGAATTCAGTGAGACAAGTAGTGAAAGAGGTTTGCGAACAGAATTAGTGATCACGAAATACAATCTATTGTCATGACAAAACCAAGGATTTTTATTGTGGAGGACGAACCGATCATTGCGGCTTTTTTGGAGCAGTGCCTGGCAGATGAGGGATTTGAATGTTTGGGAGTAGCGGATAGTTTTGACCAGGCGAAACAGGAGGTATTGCATGGGAGACCTGATCTGATCTTACTCGACATTAACCTGGGCGATGGTCCCGATGGGATAGACCTTGCACATTTTGTGAATCAGCATATCAACAAACCTTTCCTGTTCGTGACTTCCAATACGGATTCGCAAACACTGGAACGCGTGAAATTGACCAATCCCAGCGGATTTATCATGAAACCGTTCAAGAAACACGATTTGATCACTCAAATTGATTTGGCATGGCATGCCTACCAGGTCCGGTCTGTTAATACACAAGTAGATTTTACGAGTTCTGTGCTGGCCAGTACACACTTCTTCATCAAGGACAAACAAAAATTGGTGAAGCTGGCTTATTCGGACATTACCTATGCGGAAGCATGCGATAATTATTCGATTTTGCATACGAAAGACTCGAAATTTGTGGTTAGCTACAGCTTAAAACATGTGGAAGCAAAACTTCCGGCACACGAGTTTCTGCGGGTGCATCGTTCTTACATGGTTAATATCAGCCAGATTTCGCAAATTAACCCGAAATCACTGCTTTTGATCGACGGAAAAGAAATTCCGGTAAGCGAGGCGCATCGTTCCGAATTATTGAAACGGGTGAATTTGTTTTAACAAGCAAACCCAATATGCTGATTTGGACGTATGTTTCATGCACGAATCGCAAATGCATATTAAATTTAGGGCATGTATCAGCTTAAACGGACACAGTTTGTAAAAACAGATATCGAGACTTGTTGGAAATTCTTTTGTGCACCTGCTAATCTGCAGGTCATTACTCCGGATTACATGGGATTTAAAGTTCTGACCGAAGTTCCGGATGAAATGTATCACGGGTTGATTATCAGCTACAAGGTTTCTCCTGTTCTAAAGATCCCGATGAAGTGGGTTACTGAAATTACCTATGTCCGGGACAAAAGCTATTTTGTAGATGAACAACGTCAGGGGCCCTTATAAGATGTGGCACCACGAACACCATTTTAAAGAAGTGGAAGGTGGAGTCGAAATGACGGATATCGTCAGCTATTCATTGCCATTCGGGGTTCTTGGGCGATTTGTCCATTGGCTCTTCGTGAAGAAGCAGCTCGAAAGCATCTTTGATTACCGGGTCCGGAAAGTGAATGCCCTTTTTCCGCCGGTTTAAACATATTGAATTGTTAAAGCGTGTGAATCTTTTTTGAAAGCAGGGCTGACTTTTTTACATTTAATTGAATCCCAAATTCAATAGGATGTATCAGCTCAAAAGAACACAATTCATCCAGGCGGACCTCCAAACCTGCTGGAATTATTTTTCCTCACCGGCAAATCTGCGCGTGATTACACCGAATTACGTCGATTTCAAAGTGCACACAATCGTTCCTGAAAACCTGTATGAGGGATTGATCATTCGGTACACCATCCGCCCGATTTTAGGTGTTCCCCTGAGTTGGATCAGCGAGATCAAAACTATCCGGGAAGGCAATTATTTCATTGACGAGCAGCGCAGAGGTCCCTACGGCATGTGGCACCACGAGCATCATTTCAAAGAAGGGGAAGGCGGGGTCGAAATGACCGATCTGATCACTTACTGCATGCCCTTCGGTTTCATCGGCCGGTTTTTCCACTGGCTCTTCATCCGCAGACAGCTAGAAAGTATTTTCGATTACCGGTTTCGGAAGGTGGAAGAGTTATTTAATACAAATGATTACGTGGAATCAGCCTTGAGTGAATCACTGGCACCTAAAATTGCCAGGACGAGGAAATATTAATACTCTTCTTGAAATTGTTTTGGAATTAAATAAGTGATCTGGTAACAAAAGTGTAACCAGATCATTTTTTATGATTATCATTGTACTTATTCACTATTAAATGGCCATTATTTATGATTAAGTCAGTTTAATATTCTCTGCTGAGAAGAGAACTAAATTTAAATCAAATTAAATATGAAAAAATTAATTCTGACGTCATTCTTTTTGATGTCAATCACTACTGTAATAGTTGTTTCTTGTTCAAAAGATGAAGTAAAACTTAAAGTTAAAACTGAATTAGTCAATAATGGGGAAAGTGAAAAGGCAAATACCTGTAGTTGCTATATTAGTGGATTTTGGGGTAGTTGTGCAGTTACTTGTCCAGTTAAACATGGGGTTTGTCTAGCATCATGCACAAGAATCAAAGTTGGTCCTTTTGGAATTTTTGGTAGCATGACGTCATGTACTTGCGGAGGAGCCGGTGCTGGTGGATTAGTTATATCAGAAGGTACTTATTTCGATGATGTGAATCTGGCGAACCTTGAGAATGTTTTGCTGATAATTAAGTCTAAAGTGGGATTTGAAACTTTGTCTTCAAAATTGGAAGCTTTGATTCAGGCAATCAAAAAGAATGATCCAAATTTAATTCCTATAGCTCAGGAGTTTTTTGATGGGTTAGCTGGATTGTCACAAGAACAAGTTGCTACAATTAATCCTGAATTGCGTCCACTTGTTGATGCTTGTGGAAGGGAATAAATAATTTAAATTATAAAATTAAAAAGGCGTATAAATTTTTATACGCCTTCATTTATTGAATTTATAACATGAAAAAATTTTCCGGTCTATTCGTTTGCCTGATAGTGGTAATGATGTTCTGTTCTTGCAGTAATGCCAGTAAGGATAAAGAGTTTAAATTTTACTTAGTGAATCTGGCGACGAAGGATACCCTCTTTCAAGCGGATTTTGACAAAGGTGAAGAGCTGCATTTTAAGAGTTCTGAAAATTTAAAGCAAAATGTTTTGGTTGCTTCTATGCATTGGGCAAATAGCCAGATGAGTACTGTTGTACCGGTTGAATCTGGTGCTTTAAACAATTACCGGGTAAACGAGGGTGTTTTAAAGAATGGAAATCATCAACAACCACTGATTAGATTTTCGGGAAATAAATACCTGGATGATTATGAACAATTTTTGACTGGAATAACCAAGCTGAAGCAAGACACAAGCTTTCTGCTGAATAGTTTCGTGGAAAGATTGGAAGTTTTCTCAAACAAATACCCCAAAAGTGAGCTTATTGGATATCATATTCACAGCATACTTACAAACTTTTCAGAAGAGAGTTTCGGGGCATATCTAAGTGCAGAAAACAAGGTTGTTTGGAAGAATTTGCTGGATAAAGCAGATGATTCTTTTGCTAAAGAACTTAAACGGATGCAAAAGGCAAATGAAATAGGGAATTGTATTCAAAGTGGTGGGGATAAGCTCGTTTTTCAAAGTAAAAACTCATCGATAGACCCGTCTGTTTTGGAAGGTAATTTTAAAGTGGTAATCTTTTGGGCAACCTGGTGTGGTCCGTGTAAACCACAAATGAAGATGCTGTCAGATCTGAACGAAAAAAAGTACCTGGATGAGCCCGTTTTATTTGTAGGTGTTAGCTCCGAATCCGATCCGAAATTGGTGTTTTCCTGGATCAAAAAGAATGAATCCAACTATAAAGGGCTGAGCTTTTTTCATGACAGTCATTTCTGTATGAGTACTAATTACGAAATTGTGCAATATCCGACAATTCTTGTATTTGACAAAAATGATAAGCTGATTCAAAAAGGTGTTAAAATTGAGGAAGTAGAAACCTTGTTGGATTCGTTATTGAAAAAATAGGAATTGTTTAAATCTCCCTCTTCGAAACATCCGGTTTAGCAGGGTCAGCACATTGCTTTTTGTCCAAGTCTGTGATGGTCTCGGTTCCGGGTTCTATTTGTGGTTCAGAGCAGGATGTTTCTTCCTCCCTTGCGCAGGAAGTGATCAACAAGCCAGTACCAACCAGGAGTGGAAGCAAGGTATTAAGCTTCTTCATCCAGAATGGATTTTACAGCGTTCATAGATTCTTCAATGTGTCCGGCAGCATTCGTCAGGGAATTGTAAATATTGCGGACAATCCCTTTTTTATCGACAATATATGTTACGCGGCCCGGGATCAATCCGAATAGATTTCCGGGAACTCCGAATTGTTTGCGGACCTTTTTCTCCGTGTCGGCAAGCAAAGTAAACGTAAGGCGGTGTTTCGCTGCGAATTCTGCATGTTTTTTAGGGGAGTCACTGGAAATCCCGATGACTTCACATCCTAAATCCTTGAAATCCTCGTAGCTGTCGCGAAAAAAGCAGGCTTCCGCTGTGCATCCGGGCGTATCATCCTTCGGATAGAAATAAATGACCAATACCTGTTTACCCAATACGTTTTTGATGTCGAAATCTGCGTTGTTCTGATCTTTGAGTGTGAATTCCGGGCATTTGTCTCCTATTGCTATTGCCATGACTTTGTAATTGAAAATTGTAGAACAAAGATGCGAAAAGAATGTTTTCGTTGTTATTCTTTTGTGCTCTTTGTTACTTTGGTATTTTCAAAAAAATCAGTTTTCTTTTTAACGCAAAGAAGCAGAGTGCACAAAAGAGGGATGAAAAATAATTGCACATATTTGCGCATTTTAATTTTGTTTTTGTATACTTGCTATTATTAAATCACTAGCACTTAAAATATGAGGCTCTTTTAATTAAATTTGATAAATATTGTTGGTTGAGTAACATTTCAGATTTTTCAGAGTTATAACTGTACTTATTCACTGCAAATGGCCATAAAAATCAGTCTAAGTCAGTCTATATCCTCAACTGATGAAAAATGAGGAACATCTAAATTTAATCAAAATGAAAAAGTTAGTTTTCGGATCATTCTTGATCCTATCTTTAAGCACCCTGATTGTTTTTTCATGTCAGAAGGAAAATATTCGGAATTCTATAACGAAAGTCGATGAAAGTGAAGTTTTTCAGGAAAAAATGAGTGCAAATGGAGTTACTGTTGAATGCAACGGAAATTGTTCTGGTTCATCTGGTTCTTGTTCACTTTCAGGTCAACTTGGAGGAGGTAGTGGTCATAATTATGTGAGCTGCTCCTGTTCCGGATGTACAATGAAAGTAACGACAACAAAGAATGGGATCACAACCGTGACATATCCGACTGATTCGAAATATGAGGTTTACTATTTGGAATTGTTTCAAAAGTATGTGGTAGAAAATTATGTCGGGCAGAGTTACTCAATTGTAAAGTATAATTTTGAGACGGATGATGAAGAATATGTTTCTACAAATTCTTTTGATTTGGGTAATGGTCAAATTGAAACAATTGTTCTTGTAGGTGACGCCAATGGGTTAATTGATAAAGTTAAAGTTTATGATTGCACAGGTTCATGCGGTTGCAAAGAGATCTATGATCTAAATACAAACCGTGCCTCATGTTCGTGTAACGATTGTCAAATGAAGATTACAACAGTTAAAAAGTAATTGATTTCTAATAATACCCTCTCGGCTTTTAGGTTGGGAGGGTTAATTTCGTAAAAATGAGGATTTATTTGTCTGCACTGCTTGCTCTGGGATGCTACCTGAATGGGTATTCACAAAATGCTGATCTCAATGTATGGTATAAATCGATAATCGCATGCAAACAAATTGAGAGTGGGTCTTATAAAATGACTTATAAGACAAAGTATCTGATGAGTCAGGATACGGTATTTAAGAGTTTGGATTGCGTTTTTAAGCGTGATTCACTGGATACCATTTTTGGATTTTATTTTGATGCAGATAGAATCATTAAAAATAACCAAGATTCTTATTCCTATTCAAATCAGGGTTTTGTATCCGTTTTAAATGATGAGGCGAAATTGTTTCAGAACAAAGGGTCTATGAGCGAATTACTTTCAATTCAGCATAATTACGATTTTTTCAACCTATTAAGCAACTTCGAGGATTCTGAAATGTCTGATTTGGATATTCATTTAATTCGGTTCATTGGAGATGAGATGATTGGAATGAATAAAACAGCTCATTATCAATATACTCCTTTGAAGGATTCAAGTGATGGAGTACAGATTCTAAAATCAGAAGTGAATTTTTGGATTAATAAACAGGATTATATACCGATTCAGTATTCTGTTTATTATCAAGTTGATTTATCCGGAGATACCTTGGATCAATACGATGAGTATACACTAGTTTCTTATAAATTGAATAATCAAGCCGGTCATTCGTTTAGAACTCCGGATTTTTTTGTGAAAAAAGGTATTCATATCAAAGAATACAGGTTGGAAAATACAGGTTCGGATGAAAAACTGGTTGTTGGAATGAAAATCCCGGAATGGAATTTTGAAACGAATAAAAAGACAAAATTATCGTCAGCAAACAATACTTATGAACTAGTCCTTTTTGATTTTTACTATCAGTCCTGTTTTCCTTGTTTAAAAGCCATTCCAACTTTGAACAAACTCAGTAAAAAGTATGATTTGAAAGGAAAAGGTTTGTTGGTTGTGGGAATAAATAACATTGATCCTGTAGATGACCGCTTTTACGAATTTATTAAAAGAAAACAGATCAGCTATCCTCTGGTGATCAGTCCTAATAATCTAAATAAGGAATTTAAAGTATTGGGCTATCCCACACTTTTTTTAATGAATAGGAACGGAAAATTAATTTATTCATCTGAAGGGTATAGTGAACAGCTAGAGGCTGAACTGGAAAAGATTATCATTGAAGAGTTGCAGAAAACCGGTGTGATGAAATAAAAAAATCCCGCTAATCAATGACTAACGGGATTTCAATATGAGGTCGGAAAAAATTATTCTCCTACAACTTCAAATTTGAACACAGGCTTCACACCTTTGTGTAAGTTTGCCTCAGCTTCGAACGTTCCAACTTCTTTAATTGGCTCGTCTTTAATTTTCAAAGCTTTACGGTCGATGTCAAATCCTGCAGCTTTCAATGCTTCAGACAATTGAACAGTGTTTACTGAACCGAAGATCTTACCGTTCTCACCCACTTTCGTGCTGATTTTCACAGTAACATCAGCCAATTTAGCTGCAATTGCTTCTGCTTCCGCAACGATTTTAGACTCTTTGTGAGAGCGCTGCTTCATCATATCCTCGTGCGCTTTTTTCGCAGAAGGAGTAGCCAAAGAAGCGTAACCCTGAGGGATCAGGAAGTTACGTCCGTAACCTGGCTTCACAGTTACAACTTCGTCCTTGTAACCTAATTTATCGATATTTTTCTTAAGAATTACTTCCATGATTTCTTGTCTTTAAAATTAAACGTTAAGACTATTTCAACATATCGCCAACGTAAGGCAAGATTGCCAGGTGACGAGCACGTTTGATAGCTTTATTAACTCTCTTCTGGTATTTCGCAGAAGTTCCGGTAATACGGCGAGGAAGAATTTTTCCTTGCTCGTTCACCAAACGCAACAAGAAAGTAGCGTCTTTGAAATCGATGAATTTAATCCCGCTTTTTTTGAAACGGCAGTATTTATCTTTTTTGATCTCGATGTTGATCGGAGTCAAATAGCGAATATCGTTTTGTGACATGTTCTTAAATTTTTAAGGTAAATAATTAAGCTTCAACCGGAGCTCCGCTCATTTTCTTGCGACGTTTCTCAGCGTAAGCAACATGGTCCTTATCCATTTTCACGGTTAAGAATCGCATGATGCGCTCGTCACGTTTCATAGCCAATTCCAACTCAGCGATTACTGAACCTTCAGCATCGAATTGGAACAAGAAATAGAAACCAGTTGATTTCTTTTGGATCGGGTAAGCCAATTTTTTTAGGCCCCAGCTCTCAGAATGCGTTAATTTACCACCCATGGCAGCCAAATCGCTTTCGTACTTTTGCACTGCTTCCTTTGCCTGGTCTTCAGACAAAACGGGAGTAAGAATGAAAACAGTTTCGTAAGAATTCATAATTAAACTTATTTGTTATTTATACTAAATTACCGCCAAGACACACTTAGCGGGGTGCAAAGGTAGGAATAAAATCTTAAAATGAGCGATTTAAGTGAAATTAATCCAATGAAGTGCTCACGCCACAGACTTGTAGCATTGGCAGAAAGCAAAATTACTGCTTTAATAATAATAACCTGGCTATCCGTCTGAATCTTCCAGAGAGAAAATATCATTAACGGTCGTGTTAAAGACTCTTGCAATTTTCAGGGCTAGTAAGGTAGAAGGAACATATTTACCAATCTCAATAGAATGAATGGTTTGTCTGGACACTCCAATCTTATCTGCCAGATCTCCCTGGGTAATGTTTAGTTTTGCCCTTTCTACTTTTAACGTGTTTTTCATGAACTACGATCTATTTTAAAACATACATTCTTAAATAATAAATCATCAATGTAACTGAGAAGATTAAAATTATAAAATGGTTTATTTCGACCAGCTGCCATGTTATGATCTGTCGAAAGAACAAATTTGATGTTACTAACTTGAAGGCATACCCGATCACAAAAGCAAATGCCAGGGATTGAGCCCTGATCGCCGAAGACCTTTCGTCTTCTTTTTTTTCACCCGCAAAAAGGAGGATGAATAAACCTAGCATCAATGGCATTTCGGACCCGGATGTTGAATCCATTATTATTGTTGGAATACCTGCTAAAACCAAAAGTATTCCAAGAAGTCGCTGGTAAAAGAAAAGTTTACCGATTTTTTTAAAAGCTTCCATAATTATAAGTTTGTTTTACTAAAAGTAAAATAAACTTTACATAAATAAAAGGAAAACTATATTTTTTTGAAGTTTTAACGCTTTTTAGCGAGAAAAGTAAGGGAGGAGTATCCAGTTCCATTCGACTTGTTGCTGTTAACTGGAATTCAAAACGTATCAGTTACGGTTTTGTTAATTTAGAACCAATCTGAATTAATAGGAATGAAACTTTCCTATTTTCTTTTGTGTTTCACTTTCCATTGCTTTTGCGTAAATTCGCGCGTCGAATAAATTGTTAAAAACTAACTTTCAAAAGCAAGTCTTCTTTTATGAATACCTATCAAGATTACATCCGGGAAATTGAGGAAAGAAAAACCCAGGGTCTTCACCCAAAGCCGATTGACGGCGCAGAACTGTTGAGCGAGATCATTGCTCAAATCAAAGATGAGCAGCATGCTGACCGGGAAGATTCTCTGAAGTTTTTTATTTACAATACGCTGCCGGGAACAACTCCTGCTGCAAGTGTTAAAGCGAAATTTTTAAAGGAGATTATCCTGGGGGAATCTATCGTAAAAGAAATTACACCGGTATTTGCTTTTGAATTATTGTCTCACATGAAAGGTGGTCCTTCCATTGGAGTATTGCTCGATTTGGCTTTAGAAAACGATGCCGCGATCGCAAAACAAGCTGCGGAGGTTCTGAAAACACAGGTTTTCCTGTACGATGCAGATACGGATCGTTTGAAAGAAGGGTTCAAAGCAGGAAATGCTATCGCGAAGGAAATTTTGGAGAGTTACGCTAAGGCAGAGTTCTTTACGAAACTTCCGGATGTTCCTGAAGAAATCAAAGTAGTTACCTACATTGCCGGTATCGGTGATATTTCCACGGATTTATTGTCTCCGGGGAACCAGGCGCATTCGCGTTCTGACCGTGAATTACATGGTAAATGTATGATCACGCCGCAGGCGCAGGAAGAAATCAAAGCTTTGCAGGCGCAGCACCCGGATAAATCGGTGATGTTGATTGCTGAGAAAGGAACGATGGGTGTAGGTTCATCGCGTATGTCGGGTGTGAACAACGTGGCGCTTTGGACAGGGAAACAAGCAAGTCCATACGTACCGTTCGTTAATTTCGCTCCGATTGTTGGAGGAACAAACGGAATTTCCCCGATTTTCTTAACAACAGTTGATGTAACAGGTGGAATTGGTTTGGACCTGAAAAACTGGGTGAAAAAGACGGATGCTGCAGGAAATGTGGTTCGCGATGAGAATGATGAGCCGATCCTGGAGCAGGCGTATGACGTTTCTACAGGTACGGTTCTGACCATAAATACCAAAACCAAGAAATTATATAACGGCGATAAAGAGCTGATTGATATCTCGAAAGCATTTACTCCGCAGAAGATGGAATTCATCAAGGCGGGTGGATCTTACGCAATCGTTTTCGGTAAGAAATTGCAGACTTTGGCGGCGAAGATCCTGGATATTGAAGCTCCGGTAGTTTTTGCTCCTTCGAAAGAAGTTTCGGTAGAAGGCCAGGGATTGACGGCTGTAGAAAAGATCTTTAACAAAAATGCGGTTGGAATTACTGCAGGAAAAGTATTGCACGCAGGTTCGGATGTGCGCGTTGAAGTAAACATCGTTGGTTCACAGGATACAACCGGTTTGATGACGGCACAGGAATTGGAATCCATGGCTGCAACGGTAATTTCCCCGATTGTGGACGGTGCATACCAGTCAGGATGTCACACGGCTTCTGTTTGGGACAAAAAAGCGCAGGCAAACATCCCGAAACTGATGAAATTCATGAACGATTTCGGTTTGATCACGGCTCGTGACCCGAAAGGTATTTACCATTCCATGACGGATGTGATCCACAAAGTATTGAACGATATCACGGTAGACGAGTGGGCAATCATCATCGGTGGTGACTCACACACACGTATGTCGAAAGGGGTTGCTTTCGGTGCTGACTCCGGAACAGTTGCTTTGGCATTGGCTACCGGTGAAGCTTCCATGCCTATCCCGGAATCGGTGAAAGTAACGTTCAAAGGAACGATGGAAGATTACATGGACTTCCGCGATGTGGTTCACGCTACACAAGCGCAGATGCTTCACCAATTTGGTGGTGAGAACGTGTTCCAGGGACGTGTGATTGAAGTTCACATCGGAACATTGACAGCAGACCAGGCGTTTACATTCACGGATTGGACCGCTGAAATGAAAGCAAAGGCTTCTATCTGTATTTCGGAAGACGATACGTTGATCGAATC
>DJFP01000097.1:0-148 GCA_002432565.1 Flavobacteriales bacterium UBA5869 | reverse complement strand
GGATGCAAATGCGAAATACTACGCAGAAGTGGTGGTTGATCTGGATCAGATTGCTGAGCCGATGATCGCTGACCCGGATGTAAATAACAAAGACGTTTCCAAACGATACACACACGATACGATCCGTCCGTTGTCATTTTATGGCGGA
>DJFP01000286.1:26105-35521 GCA_002432565.1 Flavobacteriales bacterium UBA5869 | reverse complement strand
CAGTGTTTCCATCACTTTTGTGGCGGCAACATAATTGGAGTCCATGTTGTTTCCGGTTACAGCAATCTGGATAGGTGCA
This sequence comes from Flavobacteriales bacterium UBA5869, assembly GCA_002432565.1. Classification (GTDB taxonomy): domain Bacteria; phylum Bacteroidota; class Bacteroidia; order Flavobacteriales_D; family Crocinitomicaceae; genus Fluviicola. The sequence goes on along the minus strand of DJFP01000286.1, from coordinate 35,442 downwards.
TCGTCAGCTCCACCCATGATACCCACGGCCGCTGAGTTTACTTTCACATCCGGAAGCATAGCCTCCAGGTCTTTTTTCATCAACTGGGCAATGATGGCTGCAGATTTGTCGCGTTTTTCCTTATCGATGATTTTTACCGTCAGCTGTGCCTTGTTGTTGGCATTACTGGAAGATCCCATGTTTCCGCTGGCCGTTCCCACACTGGTAAAGACATTAACAACCCGTTTGTCATTGAAAAGGTAATCTTCTACGCGCTGAACCGTTGCATTTGTCTGCTGGATCGTTGCGTCCTGAGGTAATTCCAGTGAGATAACGAATTCTCCTCGGTCACCCTGACTCACAAACTCCCCACCGATATACGGTCCGAGCATCATTGGGATGATGATAATTCCGAAGAAAGCTCCCAGGGTGATGTAACGTTTTCTGCGAAGCGCAACTGTCAACGCACGGCCATAAGAAGTCGTAATGTTTTTCAGGATGCGTTCAAAACCCATTACAATTCGTCCGCCCAAAGTTTTGTTATTCAGTGTGGTTTCTTTCGCAAAGCGCGAAGCCAAAAGCGGCGTCAGCGTAAAGGATACGAATAAGGACATCAGTGTTGAAATAACGATCACCAGGGAGAACTGGGAAAGCAAGTTGGAAATCAAACCTCCGACCATTGTCAGGGGAAGGAATACCACAACGTCCACCAGGGTAATACCCATTGCCGTGAAACCAATTTCATTACGTCCTTCCAATGCTGCCTTCCGGCGCTCTTTCCCCATTTCAAGGTGACGGTAAATATTTTCAAGGACAACAATCGAGTCATCTACAAGAATACCGACTACCAGTGAAATTGCTAGCAAAGTCATCAGGTTCAGGGTAAAGCCAAGAAGGTACATGGCAATGAACACGGAGATCAAAGACGCCGGGATGGAGATCATGATAATGAATGCATTCCGCACACTGTGAAGGAATAACAACATCACCAGTGCAACAATGAAAATTGCCAGCCCAAGGTCGGTAACAACTGCGTCTGCTGCTGCAAGCGTAAAGTCGGAGGAGTCGGATGCAATGTCGAATTTCAATCCGTCAGCTTTGTATTGTTCTTCGAGTTTTTTGAACTCTTCCTTAACCATTTTACTGATCTTCACCGCGTTTGCATCGGTTTGCTTCATGATCTGAAGTCCCAAAGAGTTGATCCCGTTGATACGGTTGTATGTTTTGATTTCTTTGGAACCATCCGTAATACTTGCTACTTCGTTTAGTCTTACCGGTGAATTTGTCTTCGGATCGTTGGCGATTACCAGGTTGTTCAATTCATTCAGGTCTTTGTATTTCCCGCGTAAACGAACCAAAGCCTGTGTGCCGTCGCCTTTGATTTTACCGGTTGGTAATTCCAGGTTTGCATTACGAATCGCATTGGTGATCTGAAGAATGGAAATTCCATAATTCTCACAAGCCTCCCGGTCCACCTGTACTTTAATCTCGCGTTCTTCACCACCAACCATGGTGATTTGTGCCATTCCTTCCATTTTTGCCAGGGAAGGAGAGATGTCATCTTTTACTAAAGAGTAAAGTTCTGTCGGAGGCATGTTTGCGGTTACTCCGACGCTCATGATTGGTGCTTCGTCGAAGGAGAATTTCCCCAGGGATGGTGAAAGGACTTCTTCCGGCAGGGTAGAAAGCATCGCGTTAATCTTGCGTTGTGCTTCCTGCAGGGCTTTATCCGGGTCCATGTCGTTTTTCAGCATCAATACAACCATTGAAATACCTTCCATAGAGGTCGACTGCGTGTAATCCAAACCTTCCACTCCGGAAAGTGCGTCTTCAATTTTTTTGGTTACCGAGTTCTCAACTTCTGATGGAGAAGCTCCCGGATACTGTGTTGTAACAGTTACCACAGGAATAGAGAATTTCGGCATCAGCTCGTAATTCAATTTGGAATAGCTGAGGATTCCGAGGAAACCCAGGACCGAGAAGATCACAACGATCAACGAGGGTCTCTTTATGGCTAATTCTGTAATAGACATATTTCTTAATTTTTAGTTCTTTAAAGACACTATGTATCTTAATTATCAATTATGAATGATCAGAATTATCAAGCCGAATAGCTCAATCTTGATAATTCATAATTTATTCATTGATAATTATTTACTTGATGATCTTGACTTTGGACCCGTTGTCGATATTCAACTGACCTGTTTTGACCACCTTCATTCCTTCCGTTAAACCGGATACAACTTCGATCTTGTCGTCATCGACTGCTCCGATCTCAATTTTTGTCAAATGAGCTTTACCATCTCTGATCACGAATACTTTCGGGTCCTTGATGCTTCCGGCAAGACATTTTAATGGAATTGTCAGCGCTTCTTTTGTGCCTCCGAAAGTAAACTTCACTTTTCCGGTCATTCCTGATTTCAAAGGAGTCTTCGCCGGATTGGTGAAACGGATTTCCGTGTTAAACTTCTTGGAACCGTCTGCCTGTGGTGAAACGGATACTACTTTACCGGCGATGGAAGTGGTGTTGTATAAGTCCGGAATGATGTTGACAGATTGACCTGTTTTCACGCGAACAACCTGAACATCCAGTAATTTAACGCTCATTTTCAGCGATTTGATATCCACGATATCTGCAATGGCAGTTCCCGGAGCCAAATAACTTCCTTTTTCAATAGCCACGTTTGAAACAACTCCTGAGATAGGGGAAACGATTGTCGTCAGTTTTAAGCTGTGCTGCAGCGTTTTTACTTTGGCATCAGCGGTATTTACTTCCATTCGCTTATCTTCTACCTGCTGTTTGTTGACAGCTCCGCTTGTAACCATGCGTTCGTATTTTTCCAGGTCTGATTTTGCTTTGTCTAAAGTTGTTTTTGCCAAGGCAAGATCAATGCGGATTTGTTCATTGTCCAGCGTTGCAATTACTTTTCCCGCAGTTACAACGTCACCGTTCTCAATGTTTAAGGTTTTCACACGGCCCGAAGTTTCCGAAACGAAACTCAACTGATGGTCCGGGATGAAGTTTCCGTTCAGTTCGAAATCCTGGGAAACTGTTTCCATTTTTGGTTCTGCAACCGTTACCGGGAAAATGGTCATTTTTTGCTCGGTAATAGAAGCATTGGCGTCCATTTTCTCTTTGTTGCTCCCCAGCTTCGCCATAATTATGACCAAAATAACGATCCCGATCAGGATAGGCAGAATGATTCTTCTGAATACTCCTTTCTTTTTTGGCTGCTGGCCAGAGTTTTTATGTAGTTCTTGATTTTCCATGTCTTTCTTTGTTTTTATGTTCAAATGTTCAAATGTTCAAATGTTCAAATGTTCAAATGTTCAAATGTTCAAATTGAACTTTTTAAACTTTTTGATCTATTTTACTTTAATGTTCCGATGTTTCCTGTTGACTTAATAAGATCCAGTTCGCCAAGTTTTACCTGTACCAATGCTTTCAGGTAGTTTGTCTGTGCATCTCTTAAGGATGTTTCCGCATTTACAAGATCTGTAATAGTTGCAATACCACCAATGAATTGTGCTTGGGTTATGGCATACACTTTTTGCGCCAGTTCAATGTTGCTCTGCTGACTTGCAAGTGCAGCCTGGTTTGCTTTCAGGGTATTGTTTGCGTTCTCGCGCTGCATTTTGAGATTTTCTGTCAGGTATTCCTCTTCCAAAACCGATTGTTCTATTTGGATCTTAGTCTGCTTTACACGCGAGTTTTTAGCAAGCCCGTCGAAGATTGGGATCGACAAATTAAGCCCTAAATAAGAGGTCGGGAACCATTGTGCGTTTTTGTCGAACATTCGCAGGTCATTTTGCATGTTTTGTACCGAAGACTGAAAGCTCAATGACAATGAAGGAAGATAGCCGGCCCTGATTTGTTTTAACGTAACTGAGTAGATTTCTCGTTGTGCCTGGATTAGTTCCAAATCTGTATTATAGAGTGAATTCATGTCTACAATCGCTGCAGGTTGCTGCTCTTTGGTGTTAATCTCTGTAACCTCAATTGCTCCGTCCAACGGCATTCCCATATAATATTTCAAAAGCAGTAATTGTTTTTCATAGCTTGATGTACTTGTGATCAATTCCGTCTGAAGATTCGTCTTATTAACGGTCAATTTATCCAGGTCCAGTTGCTTTGCCGCATCATTCTCAAACTGAATTTGAGTGATCTTATACAATGAATCTATCTGTGCCAGGTTTGATTCAACCAATTTCTTTTGAGTAAATGAAATCTGCGCCGAATAATATGCACCTGCAATATCGTAGATTAATTGTTCTTCCGTCTTTCTGGCATTGATTTCTGAAACTTTGAAGTTTTCACGTGTCAGTCTCATGGCATAGATCAGTGATTGATTGTAAATCACTTGTTTGGCGTCAACCCCGGCACTGGTATTATACTTGGTACCGAATTGTACAGGTACCTGTGTTCCGGGTTGACCGATCAATTCTCCGGGAAGAATGGAAGTCTGTAGTTTCAAATTATCCTGGAAAGAGATTGTTCCGTTTACCTGCGGCAAATATTCTGAACGTGTTTCAGCTCTCTTTTCATCGGCACGTTCAATCTCCAATTTCGATTTCAGTACACCTTTGTTTTTGGTCAGACCATACTGAATGCATTGCTGCAGTGTCATCGGGCCCGATTGCGCCATGGCAAAGCTCATGCTTCCGGCCAAAAGGGCAAGCAGCATCAGTAAGCTCAGGCGAGGGTTGTGTGTTTTCTCCTTCATACTGGTTGTTATTTATTGTTATTCTGTGTGTTACGTTTTGTCCATTCCAGGTAGATCCGTGGGAATTCCACACTGATGTATTCCGTGAATTCAATGAATTCAGCCATCTGGCGGTTGAATTCGGGTGTTTTTGGAGTACGCTGGTTTAATGCTTCTTTCATGATCTTGATTACTTCAAAGAACTTCTGAAAATTCTCTGTGAAGCTTTCCTGCCACTGAAGAATATTACTTGCAAAATAACGCTTGCGGTCTCCGGGTTTTGTTCTGTAGATTACTCGTTTGGTTATTAATAGGGTATTCAATGCCGAGCTGGTAGTACTTTTGCTGATTCCGAGCAACTCACGGATCTGATCAAAAGTAAGTTCCGGTTCATCACAAACAATAAGCAGGGACATGATGCGACCTTCCATAGGAGGAATTCCATGCTGCTCGTAGAAAACACCCATTCTTTCGATGAGTTCCCGTTGCTCCTGGGTTAATTGAACGTTTGTCATATGCTTTTTACAGTTAAACCGGAGAATCAATCATCCGGAATTTAGTTCCCGCAAAGTTAGATGGTTTTTTTGGTTCAGAAATTACCGAACTAAAAAAACTTAAACTTTTAACATTTGTTTGCGAACCAAAAGTAGATGGACACATTCGGATGAAGAACAGGAAATCGGTGAGTGGTAGAACGAAATCGGTGTGCGGATAAAAATCGGGTGTGTTATCGTTTTCCAGGTAGATTGTAGATCAGTAATGAAGAATCCTATGGATTTGCTTCGTTTCCGAGTCTCAAACAAGAACTCCGATTAAAATCTTTTCAATTGTCCATTCTCCAACTTGTACCGACTTTTTGGGATTTTCAATTAGTTTGAAACTTTAATAAAACGTTAAATCCGGTTTTGCTAGCCAAATAAGCTCTATTTTCACGAAGCAAATTCAAATTTGAATCAATATGAAAATGAACATTACAAACAAAGCGGTCTTATTCCTGGCTTTCGGGATGCTTTCTTTAGGAGCAGCTGCACAAAAAATTACCGTACCGGCACCAAGTCCATTACAGACAGTTACACAAAAATTCGGTTTGGGTGAAGTAACTATCGAATACTCCCGACCTGCGGTGAAAGGCCGTACGATCTTCGGAGATGTTGTTCCTTACGGAAAGATCTGGAGAACCGGAGCGAACGCAACGACTAAAATCACCTTTACTGATGAAGTAAAATTGGAAGGAAATGTGGTTAAACCGGGAACTTACGGTTTATATACGATCCCAAACAAAGACAGCTGGGAAATCATGTTGTACAAAGATCTGACTTTGAACGGGAATGTAGCTGATTATAAAACAGAGAATGAAATAGTGCGTTTTAAGGTGAAATCCATGAAAATCCCGATGAAAATGGAATCTTTCATGATCAACATCGGGGACGTAACACCAACGGAAGCGAAATTGATGCTGCTTTGGGAAAACACGGTTGTTGCTGTCAAAATGACAACGGATATCGATGCTCGCGTAATGGAAAGCATCGATGCATCTATGAAATCAGATAAACCGGAATACTTCAGAGCTGCAGGTTACTATTTTGACAATGGGAAAGATCTGAAAAAAGCATTGGAGTGGGCAACAAAAGCAACAGAGGAAAACCCGAAAGCATTTTACATGTTCAACCTGAAAGCACGCATCGAGTACAAACTGGGCGATAAAGCTGCAGGAAAAGCAAGCGCTGAAAAGTCAATCGCTTTGGCTAAGGAAGCGAAGAATGATGATTACGTTGCTTTAGGCGAGAAATTGCTTTCTGATAATAAGTAATCCGAAAAAAGATCTGATAAGCCTTTCTGCTTCGGTAGAAAGGCTTTTTTATGGAACTACATCAGAACCTTAGGCTTTAAACAGTATTCGTATGTTGTTTTTGCGGGCCCAGGAAGATCTGGATAACCCCAGCGATAATCAACACCAGCATACAGCCTATTACGTTTAGCCAAAGGAAGGAGATCACATCTATTGCGTAAATCCCTATCACGATCACTTCGGTGATGATTGCTCCCCAGAAGACAGCTTTACCTCCGATCCGTTTTAAATAAAAAGCTACCAGGAACATTCCTAAAATAGTTCCGTAGAAAAGGGATCCCAATACGTTTACAGCTTCGATCAAACTTCCCAGTTTGCTGGCAAACATAGCGGTGGCAATGGCAAAAAGTCCCCAGCCGAATGTGAACCACCTGGAAGCTTTGTAATAATGCAACTCGCTTTTGTCTTTGACCCACATCCGTTTGTAAAGGTCAATAACCGTGGTCGAAGCCAGTGAATTCAACGCTGCGGCGATACTTCCCCAGGCGGCCAGGAAAATCATGGCAATCAGTAAACCGATTAAACCTTTGGGCAGGTTCTCCACTACGAAATAGAGGAAAATGTAATTGGTATCGTTGGTGTCCGCAGTACTGTTAGCTTTCTTCATCACCGCCAAGGCATCTTCACGCACTATTTTTGTCTGTGATTCGATCTGAAGGAGGTTCTTTTGTAAATGGTCGATCTCTGGCTGGTTTTCGGCATTCAAAGCAGCTGCCAGCTGGGTGGTTTGCACCTGCCGAATGGTGTTCAAAGAATCATGTTTTGCCTGAAGTGCCCCGAATTCTGTTTTGTATCCGGAAACCAGGACCTTATCCACTTCTTTCTGATTGAAGAAGATAGGCGATTGGAAAAACATGTAAAAGACAAATACCAAACTTCCCACCAGCAGTATCAGGAACTGCATCGGCACTTTTACCAAACCGTTCATGAGCAATCCTGTCCGGCTTTCTTTGGTATTCTTAGCTGTTAGATAACGCCCGACCTGCGACTGATCGGTCCCGAAATAGGAGAGTGCCAGGAAGAATCCGCCGATCAATCCGCTCCAGATGTTGTACTTGTCTTTCCACCACGCGGAATCTGTGACGTCGATTTTGGTTTCAATAACATTCAGCTTTCCCATTTTCCCGGCAACATGCAAAGCATCCGTGAAGCTCACATTTTTCGGAAGCATCTGGACAACCAGGTATCCGGCCAGGAACATCCCTATGAATACCACGATCAATTGCTGCATTTGGGTATAAGTCACAGCTTTCGTTCCGCCTGTCACGGTATAAATGATCAGGAATCCTCCCATTACGAGGTTCGTGTAATAAATGTTCCAGCCCAGTAAGGAAGCCAAAATGATAGAAGGGGCATAAATACTGATCCCGGTTGAAAGTGCACGCTGTACTAAAAATAAAATAGAAGCCAGTGAACGTGTTTTCAGATCGAAACGCTGTTCCAGGTACTCGTAGGCCGTAAAAACTTTCAGCTTGTGATAAATCGGGATGAAAGTCACACACAAAACCACCATTGCCAATGGCAGACCGAAATAATACTGTACGAAACGCATTCCGTCGGTATAAGCCTGACCCGGTGCTGATAGAAAGGTAATAGCGCTCGCCTGTGTTCCCATGATGGAAAGCAGGATCAGGATCCAGCTCATGGAATTACTGCTTTTGAAATAGCCGTCCAGGGTCTTTTCGCTTTTGCTTTTATACAAGCCGTAACCGATGACGGCCAGCAATGTAATAATCAGTACAATCCAATCTATTGCGCTCATGAGAAATGTCGGGTAAAAAAGTAAAAGAATACGATCAGCACTACCAGTGCGCCAATCACTCCGGCATATGCCCAATTCCAGTTTTTATGATCTTGATCTTCACTCATGAAATCTCTTTCTTGTATATGAAACCGTAGGGGTGAGTCGCGACTTACCCCTACGGTTTTATTATTTGTTTTGCGGTAAGCTCAGCAAATTCACAAACAAACGGTAAGCGCCAGGAATTCCTGCCGGCAATTCCCGGAAAAACACCAAACCTGTGTATACAAAGTTCCCTTTTCCGTGTTTTGCAATGATAAGGCTTCCGGAACTTGGTTTTTCGTTCGGATCGTGCATCGAAAAGACGGTTTCATAATGCGGATCCATTTCCGTAGCAAAATAAATCCCGCGTTCCTGCACCCAGCCTTCAAAATCTTTTTGCGTAATGACATTCGGTGTGTTCAAAACCGGGTGTTTCGGATTGGTGAATTCTACGGCTGCATTGTCAACTGTTACACGGTCCCTGGAAATGGTGAACGGAAAAGGACCGATCTTCGTTTCCATCGGAGCAATGCGGTTATTGGTGTTGTACTGAACGATCAGGTTTCCTCCCTGCTGTACATAATTCATTAATTTATCATAATATACACGCATGCGGTCGTTGGTATTGTAAGCGCGAACTCCGGTTACAATACTCGCATACGCGCTCAGATCTTCTTTCGCCAATAGCTCATCGGTCAATAAGGTCACTTCGTAACCGATCTGTGTTAAACAAGCGACCACATTATCTCCGGCTCCGGGAATGTATGCGATCTTGTTGTTCGTTTTCTTTAAATCAAGGAATACAATTTTTGCTTCAGCATCGCTTAAGAAGAACTGGTAAGGGATGTGGTCGTATTCAATGCGTGTTATGCTTTTGGTATATTCGCTTCCGTCGATTAAAACAGAAGCACGCAGCTGTCCGTCTTTTCCGTTCTTTTCAGGGATAAGTATGGCTTTTACGATTTGTTCGTCGCCTTTTTTCTCCAGGTTTACCTCCGGATTTTTAATCTCTATTTTCCAGCC
>DJFP01000286.1:25834-26078 GCA_002432565.1 Flavobacteriales bacterium UBA5869 | reverse complement strand
GTAACCGGAGGCAGGATCTCAAACGGACGGTAAACTTCTCCTTTTACAGGGTCCGTGGATTTGAAGACCAACCCGCGTTCCACATCGAAATTTATTCCATCGATGCTGATATGGTAAACAACACTTTTTGCAGCCTGGTTTTCCGGGGTTCCGATCAAAGCAGAATTGTTTACCGTATACATTCCAATGGTATGTGGTTCTGCCAGCCAGTAAGGGGTTGAGTATGCACTTGTCTTCGGAAGAA
>DJFP01000286.1:0-25758 GCA_002432565.1 Flavobacteriales bacterium UBA5869 | reverse complement strand
TAATCAGAAACCGTTGATTCCATCCATAAACCGGCACATTGAAGGATCAGTTCCTGACAAGCCTCAAGCTTCCGATTTTTCCAGTAACGGACATTCGGATCCTTCACGTCAAGCTGTTGCAATTTGGTATAAACATTTTCCAATGCCGGAAGCGAACCTTCCGGGTGTTGCGGATTGAAATTCGCGATACAGGCATTTAATAAATTTTCAATGTCTGCAGAAACCGGAAGACGTTTCCAGGAAGTATTCACTCCTTCAAAGATATCCTTTTCAGCCGGTTCGCCTTTTAGGAATTTGAAGTATTCGATGCTTTCTCCGCGTTGTTTTGCCGACCCGAATCCCTGGCTTTTATGCATGGAACGGCTGTTTGCAGCTACTTCACCGTAACTGATCCCGAGCAATGGATTGTACGTTCCCACATCCAGTTTTAACTGGTCTTCCGAGGTTGTATTATTTCCCCCGAAATTGAAGGTATTCCAGAAAATGCGTTTCGTTTTCCAAACTTGTACTTCCTTGAGTTGTTCCGGGAATTTGGTCGGATCAGCTGCCAGGTCAAATGCTTCCATGGCCAAAATTGCAGAAGCGGTGTGGTGTCCGTGTCCACCTTCACCTGTTGTCGGGAAACGGCAGATAATTACATCGGGTTTGAATCGGCGGATTGCCAGCACCACGTCTTTCAGGATACTGTCTTTGTTCCAGATCGTAAATGTTTCTTCCGGGTTTTTGGAGAACCCGAAGTCGTTTGCACGTGTAAAGAATTGTTCTGCTCCGTCTGTCCTTCGCGCAGCAAGTAGTTCCTGTGTACGGATAAGCCCCAGTGATTCTCCCTGTTCTTTCCCGATGAGGTTTTGACCGCCGTCACCACGAGTAAGCGACAAATAACCGGTACGAAGGTTTTTCTCTTTGGCAAGGTAACCTAATAAACGGGTGTTCTCATCATCCGGATGTGCAGCAATATAAAGTACCGAGCCAACGGTGTTTAGTTTTTTGATCCCCAGAAGAATTTCCGCCGAATTGAGCTCCGGGGAAGTTTGAGCGAGTAGATTTTGTCCGAGAAAAAATGCGAAAGCGAGTGGAAATAGTTTAATCATGATGCGTTTGTAAAGTGTAATATCGTGCGCAATAATACAGGAAATCTGGTATTGACAGCTCATTTTAATAAGCGTTTAACAATTCTTTACCATAATACCTGTTTTATTTTTAATTTGGACCGGAATACTGTCGGAATAACTGAAGTGCTGATTATCAGTTGTTTTTAAGGTTTTGATTTGATTATTATGATAAACACAGCTGCACAATATAGATTTTTAGGTGTTTTTGCATTATTCCTGGTGTTTACAGGGTGTTGCGGATCAAATGCGAAAATGGTCAGCAAGGAATTGAAACTAAAAGTGAGTGCTGTTTCTCAACTGGGAATAGGTTATGGAATGATCTATTCCTGCGATGTGAGATCGGTGGAAGAAGGCGTGTTTTCTGATAAAAAGATAAACCTGCTACTCACGCATTCCAATTATTATGAATTAATGGACCAAAAAGGCATGTCGCCGGGAACCCGCACTTTTACTTTTAAACAGTCGGGGAAAAACAAGAAGGATAATTACCCTGCAGTTAGTGGGTTCATTGCTGATAACCACATCGTTTGGGAAGTAGTTGAAATGAAGTAAGCTTGTTTTGTAGAAGCTGAAATCTGTAATTTCCTTAACATTTCTTGCGATAATTATAAGAGAGTTCAGGTTCGTTTTTCGTAACTTGAATAACCTTTGCAACGTTGTAAAGGTTAAAATGACGGGTATGTTTGTGAGAATCATCATTTTTTTAGCAATCAATTTTGGAGCACTGGTAATAGGAGGATTTTTCACCGAAAAAGGAGTTGTTTCCGAATGGTACCTGTCATTAAACAAAGCCCCGTGGACTCCGCCGGGTTGGGTATTCGGAGCAGCCTGGACAACCATTATGATTTGTTTTGCCGTTTACATGGCTTTCGTTTATCAAATCACTCACAACAAAAAACTGCTGATTGCGCTTTTCAGCATTCAGTGGGTACTAAATGTGCTTTGGAACCCGGTGTTTTTTTATTTTCAGCAGGCAGGAGCGGGTTTGGTTATTATTACGGCCTTGACAATAGTTGTGGGAGCTTTTCTGTTCCGTTATGGAGCCGCAATGAAATTGAAATCCTTGCTTGTTGTTCCATATTTTCTATGGTTATTGATTGCTACCTCACTTAATGCCTATATTCTGGTGAGAAACTAATGCTGTTTCAATTCCTCATTTAAAAGTGAAGTCTTTTTTGTGTCTTTCATGAAGAAGTAGACAAGCAGTGATAGGAAAATACATCCCGTCACATACCAATAGAAATACGATTCATGTCCTGCATTCTTAAACCACAAAGCAATATACTCTGCAGTTCCGCCAAATACAGCAACCGTTAAAGCATAAGGAAGTCCGACTCCCAATGCACGAACTTCAGCGGGGAATAATTCTGCTTTGACAATGGCATTGATACTGGTGTAACCACTTACAATAAGCAATCCGGCCATCAATAGGAAGAAGGAAATCCAGGCAGAATGGGTCTGACTAAGAGCCGTTAGTATTGGAACCGTAAAAACCGTCCCTAAGATTCCGAAACCAATCAACAGCGGTTTTCTGCCGATTCGATCAGATAAAGCACCAAAAAAAGGCTGTAAAATGACAAATATCAGTAGGCTGACAAAAGAAATCAGGGTTGAAACATCTTTGGTCAGACCAACCGTATTCACCAAAAACTTCTGCATGTAATTGGTGTACGTGTAAAAAGCTAAAGTTCCGCCTAAAGTCATTCCAACAACCAGTAAAATAGCTTTCGGATGCTGCATTAGTGCCAGGATCGTTCCTTTGCTTTTCTTTTTTGTTCTCTCGAACGCTTCCGTTTCATGCAGGTTACTGCGCAGGTACAAAGCAACAAGTGCGAGTATCGCTCCGATCACAAAAGGAATTCGCCAGCCCCAGGTTTGAAGCTGTAGTTCTGTCAGGATGAGCTTTTGAAGCACTAATTGAATTCCCAGTGCAGTGAGCAGACCTCCGACTAAAGTGACGTATTGGAAACTGGAATAGAAACCTCTCCGGTTCTCTGTTGCCATTTCACTCAAATACGTTGCGGAAACACCATATTCACCACCAACGCTAAGACCCTGCAGCAGTCTGGCAAGTAAAAGCAGAATAGGAGCGAGGACCCCGATCGATGAATAGGATGGAGTTAATGCAATCAATAAAGATCCAAACGACATCAACAGAACAGAAAGTGTCATGGCTTTTTTTCGCCCGATTTTGTCCGCAATTCCTCCGAACAGCCAGCCGCCTATCGGACGCATGAGGAAACCAACAGCAAAAATCCCTGCAGTATTGAGTAATTGGGCTGTTTTATTTGATTCCGGGAAAAAGGAACCGGAGAAATAGAGTGAGAATGCTGAGTAAGCATACCAATCGTACCATTCCACCAAATTCCCGATAGATCCGCCGATGATCGATTTTAAGCGCGATCGTGATATTTTTTCTGTTTGTTCCATGCGGTATAAAAGTACTGGTTTTGAAATTCCTTTCATTACGACTTCTTCAATTTCAAAGTGTAAAACGCTCGTTATTTACCAACCTTATTACTTTTGCTCCCGTTTTTGACATCAAATCGAATCTTCATGTTTAGAATTATATTAACAATCACCTGCCTGTTTGTTTATTTTGGAGCAAGTGCTCAATTTGGAAATGAACGGATCATTGCGGAAGCTTCCTCTGCTGATGCGGAACGTATCATATCGGCTGATATAAACGGCGACGGATTGAACGACGTTATCGGTTACTCTGCAGCAGATGACCAGATCTTTTGCTATGAAAACCAGGACAATCAGCATTATGGTACAAAAAAAGTGCTTATTGGAAATGTGACCAGTTGTTCAGGTATGAGTGCAGGTGATTTGGACGGAGATGGTGATTTGGATATTGTATACAGCGGCTTCTTTTCAGAGCTGTATTGGATGGAGAATCTTGGAAACAACACTTATACAAATCACCTGGTTACAGGTACATTGGATGCCGTTTTTGAACCACAGGTAGCTGATTTGGACTCAGACGGAGACGAGGATATTTTTTTCACTGCTTTTACCGGCAAAATGGGCTGGTTCAGCAACCAGGGTACAGGAACTTTCAGTAACGTCAATANNCGTCAATTATATTTTCCAGGGAAGTCCCAGTCATATACACGCAAGTCTTTCAGATCAAAACGGAGATGGAAAATTGGATATCGTTTTTGGTATCCAGGGAGATCATGTGGTTTTGTGGAAGAGAAATACAGGAAGCGGTATTTTCGCGAACGAAGAGCTTTTGGCGGTAGTTTACTCGGTTAATGATGTGGTTTGCGGAGATTTTGACAATGATGGTGATCCGGATGTGGTTGCTTCCAGGAATTCCGATTTATTTCTACTGGAAAATCAAGGAGATGGCTCGATAGATACTTTGCAGATCATTGAAAGCGTTGGAGCGGATCTTCATTCTTTGAATTTAACGGATGTCAATAATGACGGGCAGACAGATGTGCTTTGCCTCAGCGGATATAAGGCCCGATGGTTTGAAAATAATTCCGGAGATTTCTCGAATTTACAGATCGTCCGGGATGAGGTATGTGAAGCAATACTCGCTTCACACATGGATTCGGATACCATGGAAGACATTATAACCGATTATGGAAATGTTTCTGTTTGGAAAAATAATTCCGGAGTATTTGATTCGATCTCATTTTTGGGAACATTCCTGACAGGGAACAACCAATGGCCGCCTGTAGTATTGTCTGTTTCTGATCTGAATCAGGATGGTAAAGCAGATATTGTAAGCCAGATGGGGAATTTTTCCTGGTTTGAAGGATTGGGGAACGGTGAGTTTGGTCATCAGCATTTAATGGATCAAAGGCCCGCTGGAGCAACTGCAATGTCTGTAGGAGATTTGGATAATGATGGTGATATGGACGCCATAGGTGCAAGAAATGAACCTGATCGCGAAACGATTGCCTTTATGAATGACGGGACGGGAAATTTTACGGAAGTTTTTATAGATTCTACAGATGAATTTGTTGCGCCGATGACTCTGGCAGATATTAACAATGATGGTTTTTTGGATGTTTTATCGAATGCTTATTCTTTCGATAGCTCTGCTTACCTGATTGTTCTTTACAAGAATAACGGAAACGGCACATTTCAACGTGTGGTTTTGGAGAATCTCGGACAGAACATGGTCTGGCGGGAGTTGGCAGTAAAAGATATAGACGGTGACGGATTGAAGGATGTATTATTCTCTATGAACCCCGATTTTAAATGGCTTCGAAATCTGGGAGCAGGAAACTTTGCTCCGGCTGCTGTTCTTACCGGTTTACCGCATACCACTTCTTTTGAAACGGTTGACTTTGACCAGGACGGCGATACTGACCTGGTACTGGTTAATAATTATCAAGGGATCGAGTGGTATGAAAATGATGGGAATGCTGTGTTTTCCATGCATTTGATACAGGCTCCGGGAACCACTTCTTACAGTACGATTCATTCGAATGATTTTGACCTGGATGGTGATTTTGATATGGTTGCTGCCTCCGAACAAACCGGTGAACTGGTTTATTGGGAAAATTTATCCGGTACCGGTTTTTCCAATGCTTATACATTTGAGTTGTTGGGTGGTACAAGTTTTTCGATAGCTACCAGGATAACTTCAGCAGATTTATTCGGATCGAATAAACCGGAATTGATCTACGATGCCGGGGGAAGGATTGTGGTGATGGAAAACCTGACAGATCTGGGGTTGAAAGAAATGGATATTCAAAACCCATTCTGCTACCCGAATCCGTTTACCGATCAAGTCCGGTTGAATTTGGAAGCTGGTATGTATGATGTCGCCGTTGAATCCATTTCCGGACTAACGGTTTTTGCCCGAACAGGATATGATAAGGCATATATTGACCTATCTGCTGTTTCTCCCGGAACATACCTCGTATCGGCAACGCACTTGTCAACCGGTAAAAGAACAACTCAGAAAATTATAAAATTGTAATTTATTTCCGATAGGTTTTGGCGGATCTCATCACAGTGTTTATTTGGTGAAAATCGACGACCAGCACAGGAGATTGTAAAGCGGTGATTTTGCTCCTGATTTCAGCTAAAAAAAACATTCTTTTTTTGTAAATTTATTTTCCCTGAAAGCATTGATTTTACTGGTTTTTCAAACTTTTTTCACTAGACCTTATAGGACGTAAATACACTACGTTCTACCCCCGTATCTTTGTCTTATCAAAATGAAAACAATGAGACAATTTCTAAGGACAATGAACAACCAATCCATTTACTAATCAACTTAACCTAAATCACCACTAACCGACCCGATCACTATTCACCAACCACCTTACCACTGTTAGATGAAGCCTAACCACTATTCATCTTCCAAACCAACCACTACTACCTGACAAATTGCCGTGAATGCTTATTAGTAATTCACGGCAATTTTAGTATATTCAACTTTTGCATTTTGCAACTAGTCCCGATACTTCGGGATTCATCATTTTGAATTAAATCATGATTTACCTGCAATACTTCCATACTCCTTACGGAGAACTCGTTCTGGGTCAATCCGGTGGAGAATTGTGTTTATGCGACTGGAAATACCGTAAAATGCGCGACCAGGTCGATAACCGGATCCAAACTGCACTGAATGCCGAGTTTAAGCTCGAGGAAACCGAATTGCTGAATGAAACGAAATCACAGCTCAATGAGTACTTTGCCCGGGAACGAACAACTTTCGATCTTCCGCTGTTATTTGTTGGAAGTGATTTCCAGAAATCCGTTTGGGAAAAACTGCTGACTATTCCTTATGGAAAAACAACCAGTTACCTGGAGCTGTCCCGTATTCTTGGAGATGAAAAAGCCATTCGTGCAGTAGCAACAGCAAACGGTGCAAATGCTATTTCGATCATTGTTCCCTGTCACCGGGTCATAGGAAGCGACGGCAGCCTCACCGGTTACGCCGGTGGTTTGAAAGCCAAACAAAAACTGTTGCAATTGGAGGGGATGAACTTCGGGGAGCAATTGGAATTGTTTTAACCTATACAAATGAATAAATTGATAATTATCTTATTACCGTTTTTAACCTGGCCTGTTCTCAGTCAGCAGGTTTTGATAAAGGGAACCATTCATCATGCCTTTGACGGAACAATATACCTACATTCGATGGAGACTAATGAAGGAGTTCAAAAAATGAAGAAAATAGACAGCTGTTTATTGAGTCCGGACGGAAACTTTGATTTGAAGCTGGAACCTAAAGGAGTTAAGTCCGTTTTTTTATTTGATGGCTCAGATGGTTTGAACCTGGTAGTAATGCCGGGCGACCAATTAACCATTGAAACCGATAAGCGTTTTTTTGATGAAACCCTGGTAATAAAAGGACTTGGTGCTGATCGTAATACGGCGTTACATCAATTAGAGCTGATAAAAGAAGCTATTCATAATAAGATAATTCAATCTCAGTATAATCCGGATACACTGCATATCTTTTCAGAATATGAACAGGAATTGACATCATACGAGGAAATACGAGATTCGTATTTAAAGCGCTTTCCTGAGTTAAAAAGTTGCGTGAATGAGGCTAATGTTCAGTTAGAAGCTGAAAAAGCAATGCATCAGGACTTTATCCGTTTAAAACATCTGATGAACACGCGCATTGTGGGGTTGACCAATCAACAAGCTCCGGAATTAAGTGGAATGAATATAAAAGGAGATCCTGTTAAATTATCGGATTTCAAAGGAAAGATTACTGTCATTGATTTTTGGGCCACTTGGTGCGGTCCCTGCAGAGCTGAGTTTCCACAGTTGGAAGAATTTCAAATGCTGTATGGGAAAGAAGTCAATTTTATTAGTGTAGGGGCATTTTGTAGTCCAGAAGAATGGCTTGCTGTTGCAAAAGATTCCAAGATTCCCAATCAGATCTATATC
The DNA here is from genome assembly GCA_002432565.1 of Flavobacteriales bacterium UBA5869. Classification (GTDB taxonomy): domain Bacteria; phylum Bacteroidota; class Bacteroidia; order Flavobacteriales_D; family Crocinitomicaceae; genus Fluviicola. Next base: position 17,767 of record DJFP01000286.1, on the reverse strand, counting down.
GACAAACCCCATGAAAAACAGTTGGAAGCATATGGGATAACTTACATTCCCAGGTATATTATCTTAGATCCGAATCACCGGATAATTAGTGCAAATGCTCCTTTACCTTCAAGTAATGTTCTTCAAAAAGTATTGGATTAAATAATGGTATAATTGTTAAATATTCATTAAAAAAGCAGTCAATTTGCTCACCAACTTCCCTAAATTCAATAGGTTTCAAAAAGTATACTGGTATCCGTAAGAAATTAATTTGGTTACAATGGAAATATTTACCTAGGTTTGTATTTCTAAAAACAAGTGCATGAATCTAAAGAAAGGAATCTTGTTGGGTGTAACCAGCGGAATAGTAGCATCAGGAGTAAGTATGCTATACAACAAAGTATACAGTGACGCTTTTTACATTGATTTCCATACGGTGTTGAACGCGTCGGGAATGATTATGGCCTGTATGATCGGGTGTATTCTGATGGCATTGGGATATGTGATTGCTGCCCGATTGAAACGACCGCTTTTGATTCCGATCTTAAATGTGCTATATTGCATGCTAAGTTTTGCAAGCATCATCGGAGTGTTGTCATTCAAACTTCCGTTGGATGTTGAATTCCCGGAAATGTTCCCCGGACTTGCTGTTCCGATGCATTTCTTCCCTGCTTTGAGCTTTTTAGCTCTGGTTCCATTCTTTTGGAAACACGAATCACGTAATTAAATAGTAAATCAGCTTCAACTGATTCATTTAATATCTGCTGGTGCAGATGACTAATAATTCAAATAATAACAAACAAACAAAACAAACATGAAACGTTCAGTTACAATTATCGCAGCTGCTTTTGCAGGTTTAGCATTGTCTTTCACAGTTGCAACATCTTCTATCTGGTCTTCTGATGCATCTCACTCAAGACTTGGGTTTACAGTAAAACACATGGGTATTTCCGATTTCAACGGTAGCTTTAACACGTATGAAGTTAAAATGACTGCCACAAAAGAAGATTTTTCGGATGCAAAAGTTGAATTAACAGGTGATATCGCAAGTATCAACACAGCAAACGAAATGCGTGATAACCACTTGAAAAGTGCTGATTTCTTCGACGCTGAGAAATACCCGAAATTCACTTTCGTAAGCAAATCTTTTACAAAAGCTGCAAAGTCTAAAAACGAATATAAAGTTGTTGGAGACTTGACATTACACGGAATTACAAAAGAAATCACCATGACTGCAGTTCACAACGGAACAGTTACGCATCCAATGAACAAAAAAGAAGTAAGTGGTTTCAAAATGACCGGAACAATCAACAGATTAGACTTCAAAATCGGAGATGAGAACCCAGGATTGAGCAAAGAAGTAAACGTTACTGCTGACTTGGAATTGGTGAAAGAATAATCATGAAAAGAAGTATCTTTTTAATGGCAATACTCCTCCTGGTTGGGGGAGTATTTGCTTTCACACAGGTAAAAACCTGGAAGATCGGGAAAGATTACTCGGTAGATTTCTCTGCAAAGGGAGTGAACGGGATCTTTAAAACACTTAGTGGAACTGTCAATTTTGATGAAGCTAAGTTGTCCGAATCCAAATTCGTTTTTACCATTGATGTGAATTCGATCAATACCGGGAATGGTTTGCAAAACAAACATGCCCTTGGTGCAGAGTGGTTCAATGCGGATAAATACCCGAACATCAAATTCACTTCTTCTTCTATTGAAAAGAAAGAGAATGGTTATGCCGCTAAAGGAAAACTGACTGTGAAAGATGTGACAAAGGAAATCACAATCCCATTCACTTTTACAAAATCAGGGAGTAAAGGGAAAATTGCTTCTTCTTTCTCCATCGATCGTTCGACTTACAATGTTGGAAAACCTGGCGGAGACGTCGGAAGTTCCATTAAGATCAACGTAACGATACCGGTAACGAAATAAGAGAAAGCACTGCTTTCGACATATGTCAGCCACAGCTGACAATAATACTATTGAAGCCTTCGTCAATTGATGAAGGCTTTTTAATTCGTAATTACTAAAGCCATTTCTTCCGCTTAAAATAAAGCAGGGTTAAAGCAGACGAAGCAATCATCAATACTATCGCTGCCGGATAACCGAATGAAAAATTCAATTCAGGCATGACTCTGAAATTCATTCCATATACACTTGCGATTAATGTTGGCGGCATGAATATGACCGAAACCACTGTAAAGATCTTAATAATCTTATTTTGTTCGATATTCACCAAACCCATTAAAGTATCCTGCAAATATTCCAGTCGTTCAAAACTGAATTGCGTATGCTGGAGCAGGGAAGTAATGTCTTTCATAATAACGCGGAGACGTTCACCTGTTTCTGCATCAATAAAAGGCGAGCGCAGCAACGCAGAAATTAAGCGCTGCTTGTCTGTAACACTTTCACGGATTAAAATGGTGTTTTCCTGCAGTTCAGCAATCTTGCGCAGCGTTTTTTCTTCGGGATCGGATAGGCTCTGTACTTTCCGGCTGATGACATTGGTAATGCGGGTAAGACTTTCAATATAATCGGCGTCCAGATCAATGCGTGTTTCCAAAAGCAGGACCCAAATCTGTGATCCCGAACGAATGAAATCCTGTCTGGCAACTTTGATCTTTTTAACTACTTCTGCGAAAGACTGTAATTCCGTGTTGCGAACTGTAAATAAAATGTTTTCTTTCAACAAAAAGGAAACCTGATGGATCTTGGGCGTATCTGCTTCTTTGAGGAAACCACTGTTGGCTTTAATCGAGATATGGTCCTCCGAGTAACGCGAACTGCTTTCAATTTCTACCGCTTCTTTGTAAGTCGGCAATTTTACCTTGAAGAACTCACACACCTGGTCTTTCTCTTCCTGACTGGCGTGAAGCAGATCGATCCATAAATAATTTCTTTTGGGGTCGAGAACCGCTTTTTCAGGATATTTTTCCCAAACCAGCTCATTTTCGTGTGTGTAAAATACGCGAATCATAAGGACAGATTTTGAGTGAATGACTAAAATGCTTGCGCTAAAGCTCTTCACCTATGCATAACCGTTTGCGCCTCTGCTAAAGCTTCAGCGGCACGCAGACGGCAGAGCAAGGTTAGCATCGGCGCAGTGTAACAAAGATGGCCTTTTTCATTTAAACCCCGATAAAACAGTGAAGTTATTTTCTGTTAACAGTTGGTTTTGCTGCTTCTCATGTGAATAGTATCAAAATAGTATTCGGATTCAAAGCAATTAATAATTAAGACGATAAAATGATCAATTCTTCTTCCGTCGTGTATCCGTAATAACTAAAATCTTCCAGCTGCCATCCGTTTTGGCCAGTTGAAAAGCATTTACCCCTTCGTGTGAATAGACATTGTCCACATAAAAGGCGTATTTGGTCCAAACCGTTGCTAAGTTATCGTCGATCCTGATCTCACAGGAAAGCAGGCGTTCATCCCAAACTTCTTTGTGTGGAGTACCGATTGCATTTATAAAAGAAACGATCGAATCGCGGTGCAGTTTGGCTTCCCCTTTTGAATTGACAAAGCTGGTGTTTAGCACTGCACCCGGGAAAAAGATTTTCCGGACTTGTGAACTGTCGCCTTTCCGCATGCCATCAAACAACTGATCGATTACTTTACGGACTTCTTTCTTTTCTGCTTTTTGAGTATAAGCAAAAGCGGGAAAGAGCAGGATTAGAAGCAGAATCGTTTTCATACGTATGGTTTTGTCCGAAAGATAAGAGAAATCTTTTCAGGAAGAGATTTAATAATTACAATCGGAAATAGAGCCTGTACAAATGGTACACGGAGTTCGTAATTCGCCGCGGCGGATGCGGAATTACCTTTGAAGTTGAGGAGTCTGTGGGTTTATTCTTCTGACACAACCCGCTTAATAACAGTCCTCGGTTCATCAAAACTTTTCTTTTTATACGGAAAAACATCCGCCAGTTCACCGCTGTAAAAGAATTCATAAGCCACAGACCCGAAAGTATAATCCGTATCCTTGATCTTATAAACAGAACCGCCCACAGCAGGATTCGGTTTTGGTTTGGAGCGCTGGAAACCAAGATTAAACAAAGAAGCAAGGATTTCCGGGCGGTCATCGATCGGATAGCCGGCCTTTTCCCATTGGGTTTTGATCTCTCTCAGGAATAAAGCGGTGTACAGATAGGAATAGTAATGGTTTTCAAACTGGACCAGGCGTTGCAGGCGTAAATCCAATGTGTCGTTGCCTTTTGTGGTGAAATTGGCGGTGGAATCAAAATCCAGCAACGCTTCGTATTTTTCTCCGGGATAGAACTCACTGTCTTTTTCCTTTAAAAATCGCTCAATGGTTAAAGCCGTTCCATTCTTAATTCCCGTTACTCCATAAGAAAGGTGGTTTTCCAAAGCAAGAACCTTCAGTGGTCCCATGTATCGTTTGTAAGATTCCCGATTCGAATTGAATAAGCGGATCTGTTCACCTACCAGGCAGGCAACAATCAAACGCGGTTCAACTCCGGTCACGTGGTAAACCGAATCAATGTATTTCTTATCCTTGGTAACGGCTTGTTTAAAATCCTGCCACTCGGCAATATTCATCCATTCGAAAACGCTCAGTCCGGTAGTTTTTTGAGAAGCATTTTCATTTTTGTATTTCCATTTGGCAAATGCTTTGCGGTAAGCTTTGTTCTTTCTCAATTGGAGGTCAACGGCATCCAACATACGTAAAGCTAATTTTTCGTCCTTGTTCTCATTGTATACCGAAAGGATATAATTGGCGTTCTTCGGGTAAAACTCATTCACCAGTATGATACGGTTCAATACCTCAAAGCGGTGCTTGATCATTGAGACGGAATCAACTTTGAAGGATTGATCATATTTGTTATGCATTTCTGCAAAATAGCGGTTGTTCTCATCGATGGAACCTCCTTCATTAGTCCAGCTGAACTTAACTGCAAAATAGGTTGCTGTCAGAATAAAACCATAAGCAGCGAAACCGTAAAGCAGAATGGTGTAGGGTATTTTGAACCACTTTTTCCTTAAGAAGGAGAATTTCATTCGTGTTAGATTAAAAAATGATGCAAAACTAAAAATAGAATTGAAACGCAAGATGGTTTTAACAGATCCTACGAATTGAAAATGTAAAAACGCTTGCGCTAAAGCTCTTCACCTTTGCGTAACCGCTATGGTGGAGCAAGGTCAGCGTAGGTGCATGGACAATTGAAAAAGAGAAGATATGTGATTCTTAAAGAAGTATCAGCGAAGCCCTTTCAATTAATTCTCAATTATTTCTTGAGGCCTTTGAAGGAAGCAATCCGGATCTCCTGCATCAAATTAGAATGTGCATCTGCCAGCTTTTGGATCGGCACAAAACGCCCGTTCCCGAACTGTGCTGCTTCTTCCATAAGTTTTGCATCTCTTTCCCGGGTTTGAATCCCCACAACGGAAAATACAACCCCGTTTTTCGCGTATTTCTGAACAGTTTTTTGATAATCCTCCGAATCTTTGTTGAAAGCTCCGTCAGTAATTACAATTACCATGTTGGTTTTATTGGCATCGTAATTTTTCATGACTTCTTTGTAGCCCATTTTAATTCCTTTTCCACCGGCAGTCATACCGATCGGACGCAGGTTTGAAATGGATTTTTTCAGATCTTCCTTGTGGTCTCCGGAAGTTGGAGCCTGGAATACTTCGGCTGTGCTGGCATAGGTGACCAATCCCATTTTATCCTGTGGACGTAGTTTGCTCACCAGTTGGTTCAGGGAGTATTTCATCAGGTCCATTTTTTCGCCCATTTTCATGGAACTGGAAATATCGAGTACAAAAACGACATTGACATCTTTGAAGTAAGATTCATCGAAATTCTCGGAAGGAATGGAAACCAATTCCGGCATTATTTTTTGGGTCGTAGTGTCAACGATCTCGTTAGCCATTTGTTCATTAAGCTTCTCCTGTGCTTCTTTAGGGGGGAGCTGCTGAGCGATTTCTTCCGGTTCCGGAACAGGTTCCTTTGTTGGGACTGGCGGATCGTAAGCCTGATTTTTCGACAATGGAATAGTAATTTCGGAAATCTCAGGCCCGACATAAATTCCGGCTTCTTTGGTTAAATAACCTTCCCGGCTGACTAAAAAATAGAAGAATCCCGGAGGGAGTTTTTCGGTGAATTTTCCCAATCTGCCTGTGATCCAGGTTCCGCTTGGCTGACCGTTGTGAATAATACTTACCGTGGATTTTGATAATAATTCCTGGGTTGCTTTGTCGATAGTAATGATCGTTAACTCACTGGGTACATTCGGTCCTGCCGGAACAGCATTGAAATCCGGGCATTTGGTCAGGTAATTATCGTCCGGAAGATCTTCTGTAACTGTTCCTGCCAGACGGTAAATAACCGGATTTGCCTGGTCGCTCATGAATAACTTCAGGACGTAATTGAATTTTCCTTTTTGGGAAGGGTTTACCTGGATCCGAAGCTGTGTGGTGGAAAGCGGTTCAATAAGATCCGCAGTCAATCGGTAAGTAACTTCCGGACTGTGTTCTACGCGCAGAATGTATATTTTTTCTTCGGTCGGATTCCCAATGTTCAGATCGATGTACCGTTTGGATTTCGAATCAATTGCCCCGTATTCCAGGAAATCTTCCGAATTGGATTGTTGTCCGTGAATAAATCCACAAATGAATAAAATACAAATGACGGTTAAAATTCTCATACCTGATTGAATAGTCTAAAATACAATAATTTTGGACTGCAAGAAGAATGCCTATTTTTTCAATTCGTATAGGTAGGTCACGTACTGGTCATCAATTTCTCTGACAAAGCGGTCCATTTTTAACTGATAAGCAGGAACACTCTGATGGATTCTTTTGAATCCCAGTTTCTCGATGTTTTCTCTTCGTGGGTATCTGTCGAGGTAAAACTGAGTGGTGACAAATAAATTGACAGTGTCTTTCTTTATCCGTGTAGAATCAAGCTCTTCGAACATATTGATGGGAGTGAAACTCACGTTTTCGTCTAAATAAAAACGCTCATTCAGGAACCAGGGAGCGTATGGGTTTGCATAAGGCATAGCAATGAGATTCACAGGTCTTCCCTGGTAGTTCTCATGGATAAAGCGCGTGATTCCATTTCGTCCCAATCCGGCAGAGGTAGTTGCTAAAATGGGAATCCCAACCATACTGGTTGTAAGTATTCCGAGGCTGCAAAAGCTAATGAGCGTTAACGAAATTTTCTTAGGAATCGCATCAATCAGTAGACCGAAAAGCTGAATGAAAAAGAACGGGAAGAAAAAGACGATGGGAAATAAAAAGCGTTCCTCTTTATGCCCGATCAGGGTGTGGACGATAATAAAAACCAGGACCATCCAGATAAAAACCGATTTTCCCCGGAAAATCAATGCAGCGGCAAGGCTTAAAAAGATGAGCGTTCCGATCAGTTTTGTTGGGAGGTGGAACATTCGGTTGAGGTAATAATCCCATGGAAGATGTCCAAAAGTCGGATTTGCGCTGTCATCTTTAAAAAAAGTCCAGAAATAGTTCCAGGGAGTAAAAACCCACTCGGAATAGAACCAGCAATCAATAAGTGCACCGATAAGTACTGCAAACAAAAAGCCGCCGATCATCAGCAGGCTTGTTTTCAATTTTTGTGTACCAAAAATAAGGTGATGAATTCCAAAACCAACTAAAGCGAAAGCAATTTGAAAGCGGAATAAAAAACTAATCCCGAAAAACAAACCGGTTAATAAATAGGTTCTACGGGTTTTATTCTCAGAACAAAAACATCCCATTGCGAATAGGAGAAAAATGGCCGACCAGGTTTCGGAAGAGAAGCGCACCCCCAGGTAAGGAATGTACCAGATGAGTAATAAGAATCCCAGGTACAGATACTTGAGTAAGTTATTGTATTGCGGGTGTTTTCGGGATTGAATGAAACGCTGTGTATTCCGATGAAAGAAAACCAGGGCCAAAATGAGCATTAAGCCGCTTACTTCCCGAAGGATAAAAGAAAGGATGTAAGGATCGGTAATCCCGAATGCTTTAAAAAGAGAAATGAGTCCGTAAGCAATAGTTGGCTGGAGGGTTGACCTGATTTGGGTGTGATATTCCCAAACGCCGTCATTGATGTTGTTCCAGCCTTCTTTTATCCCGGCAAATTCAATGATTTGAAAATGTTCATCTGCTTGAAAAAATCCCACACTATAGTAAGCTGTAATCGTGAAGACGATCAGTGAGATAAAGATTAAAGCAGTTTTCAAGGATAGTTTCATCAAACGGAATAAAAAGATGAAGCCCCTTCATTCGTTTTATGAAGAGGCTGGAAGTGAATTATTTAGACCACTCTTTCAATGATTCTTTGAACATGTTGGTATAGTTGTCGTATTTTGTTTTTTCGGACAAAGCCAATCCTTTTTTAGCAGATTCGATAGCGCCTTTTTTGTCGCCTAATTCTGCCTGGATCAAAGATTTTGTGCGGAAGATCCAGAATGCCTCAGGATTCATATCGGCAGCTTTAGTAGCCCAGTCCAATGCCTGCTTCAAATCTTTCTTATTATCATAGTAATAGCTTGCAGCTTCTATGTAATCGTTTGCTGAAGGCCCTCTCATGGTTGTTTTGATATTAGCCATCACTTTTGCATCTGTAGGAACCGTAAAAGGGAAAGCAACTGCGGTTTGATCCCATTTCAACGCTAAAGTACCACCGTTTACAGACTCCAATCCGTCGATTGAAATAGTGAAAGTCTCCACGACATCTTTTAGTGCAGTTGGTTTAGCTGAAACTTTCAAAGCTACTTTTTTATCGTCCCAGTTATCAGGAGTTCCCCAGTTGTCGGTACTTGTATAGAAAAACAAATCCCATGATTCTTTAGTCGGTTTTGTAAAAAGCGCATAAGTTCCGGGCTTCAAAGTGTCTTTCCCGAAGATTACCGGGTCAGAGTTTGTAAACGTGGTGTTTTGGTTTGCACCGGTTCTCCAAACTTCTCCGAAAGGAACTACATCACCGAAAATTACACGTCCTTTTTTACTCGGGCGCGAATACTGAATAGTCAAATCTGTCAGACCTACTATTTGTTCTAATTTACCGGATGGGCTTGGTTGAGGAGCTAATTGGGCATTCGATAAAGTACTGAATCCAATTGCTAAAATTGCGGTCGTGAATAATTGTTTCATATTGCTATTGTTTAAATTAACGGAACAAAAAAGTGGGGATTAACCCAACAGTTTCTCTAATGCGGAAGCCAGTTCGTCAGTGGCATTCCCGAATTTGTTATTATAATCGTTATGTGATCTTTTGATTACTTCAAAAGCTTCTTCTTTTCCATAAACATGAGTGATCTCTACGTTTTTAGCTCCTCCATCCAAATCTTTGTAAGTCAGGAAGAAGTGGCGAACACGGTCAATCACCATTTTAGGCATCTCTGAAATGTCTTCCATTGCTCCGTAAGCCTGGTCGCCTTTCAAAACCGCAATAATCTTGTCATCTGCTTCGCCGCCGTCAAGCATTCTGAAACCACCGATTACTTTTGCATCACACAAGATATTCCCATGGTTGAAAGAACGCTCTGAAAGCACACAGATATCTAATGGATCACCGTCACCAACGATATCCGTTCTTCCGGTTTTCTCATTCGAAAAAGCTGCTACTTCTTTATCACAATATGTCTGTGGAACGAATCCGTACAAACAAGGCATGTGGTTCGACAATTTCTGAGGTCTGTCCACCATAATATATCCCGATGGCTTGTGGATCTCGTATTTGATGGAATCTGAAGGAATGATCTCAATAAAGGCATTTACGACTGCCGGCTGCTTTTCGCCGATCTCGATCCCATGCCAGGGATGCGAAGTAAAACGCTTACTCATCGCATCAATAACTGCTTTAATTTCTGCTTTCATGGGGCGAATATAAGAAGAAAAAGCGAAGCTTTTGAAGACCAAATTACGACAAACGTTAGTGCGAAAGTAATTTGGGAAAAGCGAAGCTTTTGAAGACCAAATTACGACAAACGTTAGTGCGAAAGTAATTTGGGAGAAGCGAAGCTTTTGAAGACCAAATTACGACACTTACGAAGTATGCACCGCAGGTAAACGTTAGTGCGAAAGTAATTTGGGATAAGTGTAGCTTTTGATGACCAAATTACGATCCGCCAGCTGACGGATTAGTGCAGTTCAACAAAGAGAATTATTTAAAAAATTACTTTTGAAGACCAAATCATGATCCGCCAGCTGATTGAGTTAGTATAGAGGAGGGACTTTTAGCAGCGCTTTTTTGGAATTGATCAAAGATGTTTTTTATTTCTTTTCAAACTTGTTTTGGACTAAAAAAGCCTTCCGCAATTGCAGAAATCAACAAGTGGCTTGGTTCCCAGGCTTGATAGACTTCATCTGCCCAACTTTCTATTAATGCAATACATTCTTCCGGGGTTTTGGCTTGCATCAAATCCTTTGCTGTGATGAACCCCCTTTCCATTGGTTTGGGCACAACCAGGAACTCGTTTGGTCTGCTTGATTTATATTCATTCAAATAATGGCTTAGAATGGGGGATTTTTTATACTCCCAGCTCACGTGTTTGTGAAGGATCAAATGCAATCTTGTCAAATGAAAATGGTTACTCCAGCGACCGTGAATTTCAGGATGCTGTAAAGCATGTGCGTCAACACTCAAAAACCGTGAAATGTGATTGTCGGGATCGTTTAAGTTTAACAGCTCAATACCGTTGTTATATTTCTCCATGCATTCAAATATTCCTCTTTGGTACTCAGCGCCACAGAACTGGCAGCTGCCATGATCGAGCAGTACCACACCATTTTTGTTTGCCTGATCTATGAAACTCTGCATAGTGTCTGTTTTATATTAAAATCTTACAAAATGATTCTTTTCTCTGTTTTATGCAGTTTACTGTCTTTCATCATTCGTTTCGCCAGATTGGATAATCCGCATGTCTCTTTGTGGATAAGGAATCCGGATTTTGTAGTGACGGAATAAGCGGTCAATCTCAAAACGGATCTCGGATTTATAAACATTGATATCCCAGCTTTGGTCCGCCCAGAACATTACTTCCATGTGAAGCCCGTTCTCCCCGAAATCGTTTAGCCGCACATCCACACCTTTTGTCTTGTGAACTTTCGGATGGCTCAGAACAGCTTGTTTCAGGATTTCGCTGACCAAATGGGTGTCACTTCCGTAAGCTACTGTTACGGGAAGCCGAAAACGGGAAAGTGTACTTCCGTGGCTCCAGTTCTCAATATATTCCTGTGTCAGTTTGGTATTCGGGACAATCAGTATGTTCCCGTCGCGTGTTTCGATTTGTGTGGTGCGCACATTGATGCGGATAATCTTAGCCACAATGGCATCCGATGACTTCCCGTCGTAGAATTCCACCACGTCTCCTACACGAATACTTCCTTCAAAGAGCAGGACAAAGCCGGAAAACATGTCTTTGAAAACATCCTGTAAACCAAGTCCCAAACCAACCAATAGTGCCGCGGAACCTCCCAGGAATAGTTTTGCATCGACGTCCAGTGCTACTAAAATGAAGAAAAATGCAAGGACATTGATAACATATTTAGCAACCTGTGTGTAAACGTACTCCGTACCGATCTCATTGATCTTATTGCGTTTAAATCTTCGTTGAATGAATAAACGCACCACATTGATCGTAACACGTGCACCGAAAATGATCAAAACAACATAAATCACATTCTCGAAGCTGACTTTGATTTTGGGAGTATCGATAAAGTGATAATCCAGGAATTCTTTGAAAGTAACTCCCTCGTTATTGATGTTGAAACATTTGATTGAAATATAAGCTGCCAATGCAAAACCGCTTTGACTCAATAGTTTCAGCCAGGTTGTTTTTCTTCCTTCCAGGTGAATATTTGCCGAAGTCAGGTAGCGCTTTACGGAACGGTAAATGATTTTTTTAGCAATGTAAGCCAGGAAAAAAGAAACAGCAATGATCAGGATGTTCAAATAACAAACTTCGATCAAACCAAGCGTGAATCTGGTTTCTAACATGTTTAATGAATGATTGTTTGGTTCAACTTCCCGGCAATAGACATTTTAACACGCTCTAAAACAATTTGCTCTGACAGTAGATCCTGCAGTTGTTCCTGGGTAATATTTTCTGCCAAATCGTTCAGTTCTTTTTGGATTTGGGCAATTCGCTGCATGACACGTAATTTCTTGAAAGCATAAATCGCGTTCATAACCGTGTTTTTCAACTTGTCTATTTCGCGGTTCGTGTCTACGCTGTATTTCAAGAGCCACTGCGGACTTAATTCGTATTGTTCGGTTTCAATTTCAGTGATGAACTGCACAATTTCCGGATTTTCATGACGCAGCCAATACGAAACCTTATACAATGTTTTTTCTGCTAGTCCATCTACGATTTGCTGGTATATGTTCTGGAAGATCGGGAATTGGAAAGTCAATTCATCTTTTGCCAATTCGTGATTGATGAGTTCAGCAACACTCACTTCAACGGTGTGTGCAAGGCCGTGCTCGTCAATGTGATCGGTGGTAATTGCAAATACGCCGTATTTCACTAAAACGCGGATCAATTCGTGTTCTTCCTTTGCGTAAGGAGATTTAACCTCAGAAGCTGTTACAGCCTGCGGAGTCGGTTCGGTAAAGGTATCTGTCAACGAAGGATTCGAAGCGATCATCGGTTCGTCCAGCTCTTTGGCTACCTGGTTTTTCCGAAGCTTATTCAATTCGTTGATCACAATGCTCTCGTCGAAACCGAAAACGCGTGCGATCTCAGTAGTGAAGACAGAACGAGTGATTTGGTCCGGGATCAAAGCAATGGACTGTACCACATCGCGGATGATCTGTGCTTTTTGAAGCGGATCGTTTCCACCGTCTGCAAGGAGCATGGAAGTCTTGAAACTCACAAAATCCTGCGTATTGGCTTTGATGAAATCCATCAATTCCGTGGTGCTTACCTTTTTGGAATAAGAATCGGGGTCATCGCCATCCGGGAAAAGAACAACTTTTACGTTCATTCCTTCTTCCAGGATGAGGTCAATTCCGCGGAAAGACGCTTTAATTCCGGCGGCATCACCATCGTAAAGGATCGTAATATTTTGAGTGTACCGTTTGATCAAACGGATCTGTTCTTTCGTTAAAGAAGTACCGGAAGAGGCGACTGAATTGGCCACTCCGGCCTGGTGCATGGAAATCACATCCGTATATCCTTCACACAGGAAGCAGTTGTCGTATTTGACGATATCACCTTTCGCGAAGTACAATCCGTACAAGATCTCACTCTTGTTGTAAATGATACTTTCGGGTGAATTGAAATACTTGGCTATTTTTTTGTCCGTGATCAGTGTTCGTCCTCCGAATCCAAGCACACGACCTGAGATGGAATGAATGGGGAACATCACTCTTCCGCGGAAGAAATCGAAACTTCGGTCTTCTTTGGTCCGGGTTAATCCGACTGATTCCAGGTATTCTTTTTTATATCCCTTTTTTAAAGCTGCTTTGGTAAAATCATCCCCGGAATTCAAACAATATCCCAATTGGAATTTTTTGATAATGTCAGCCCTGAAACCGCGTTCCTCGAAATAGGAGAGACCGATATTCTGGCCTTCCTGGGTTTCGTGCATGTTGTGCAGGAAGTGTTCCTTTGCAAATTCGTTAATGATGTATAAGCTTTCACGCTCTGTGGTGGCTGCTATTTCTTCTGCAGTCTGTGGTTTGTCTTCCGGGACCTGGATCCCGTATTTGTCTGCCAGCCATTTTAAAGCTTCCGGGTATGAAAAATGTTCTTTTTCCATAAGGAAACTAACCACAGTTCCCCCTTTACCTGAAGAGAAGCACTTGAAAATTTGTTTGGCGGGTGAGACCATGAACGAAGGTGATTTCTCATCCACGAACGGACTCAGCCCTTTCAGGTTCGATCCTGATTTTTTTAAGTTCACGAATTCCCCGATCACCTCTTCAATGCGAGCTGTCTGCATGATTTCATCAATGATATGCGGGGGAATGCGTGACATATTTGTTACTGGATAATTTCTTTGTTGCCGTAATCTTTTTCAGAGATGACCGTTCCGTCTTCTTTGTAGAATTTCCACAAACCTGCCTCGACGTCCATATTAAATTCACCGGTATAACGCATGGCTCCGTTGGGGTAGCGAACGAAAATGAAACCGTGTTTTTTACCGTTCACGTATTCCGTCATGGAAAGCTCATTTCCTCGTTCGTCGTAAAAGAACCAGCGTCCGTTTCTCTTACTTTCGCTGTCCTGAGGCCCTTTAAATTTAACAGCTTTTCTACCCGGATAGTATTCCGTATAAATTCCGTTTTTGATTTCTACCAGGTCGTTAACAGATTCTTTTTTGGGAGCTTTTTTTTCTTCTCCGCAGCTGTTTACGGTTAACGAAATAGAGGCAATTAAAATAAGACCAATGATTTGTTTCATGTTTGTTTTAATATTAGTTCAAAGTTAAGAAGAAAAAGCGAAGCTGGACCGTTTTCAATCAGGACGGAAGCTGGCTTCTTAGTTGTAAAGGTTACAACGTTGAAACGGATTCATTGGTTGAAAATACGCTTTTTTCATTCTGTTCATTAAATTTGCACCTAAATCGATTGATATGCTAACACTTCTGCCTATTTATTTTTTCGGAAAATTGTATTACGATCTTGCTAAATTGCACAAAAGAAGTGCCTGGGGGTACGCTATTTTAGGAATTGTGATCTTCTTTGCTGCTCAATTCATACTTGGTTTCCTGCTTGGACTTTTCCTGCTGGTGGCAGATGTTGATCTGGATGTGCCTGATTTTGCGCTGTCTTTGATAGGAATTGTATTCGGAGCTGCAGTAACTTATGGAATTGAGCATTTATTAAAAAAGAAGTGGGAACGCAATCCAAAGGCAGATTTAGCTGAGTCGGATTTATTGGACCAATAGACTAATTGAAAATTGAGAATGTAAAATTGAAAAGAAGAAAAAGCAAAGCTTTTGATAAAAACAAGCGTTAGTGCAGTTTACTAAGCACTGTTTTTGATAGATCAGCAGCAGCAGATTAGTGTAAATACATACTTTTCAATTTTCAGTCAATGAAATACGTGGAATGGTGGCTGAGCGTTTATAAACCTTGACAGAAACGTCAATGGAAGTCGAAGTCACCTTACTTGTCCCTGGTGACAGTATATTCTACTAAACCGATCAACGCTCTTTTGGATTCTGAATCCGGGATGTCTGCCAACAAATCAAGTGCCTCTGTTTTCAATGCGATCATACGTTTGTAAGCGTACTCAATTCCGCCGGCTTCTATTACCAGGTGGATAGCGCGCTGGACGTATTTCTTTTCCTCGTTGTGGTTTTTGACAATATTCATCAATTCCTTGCGGACTGCCTTGTCGCTGTGTTGCAGCGCGTAGATCAACGGAAGGGTCATTTTACGTTCACGGATATCATTTCCGGTTGGTTTCCCGATGTTTCCGGGAGTTCCATAGTCGAAAATATCGTCTTTCACCTGGAAAGCCAATCCAACCAGTTCTCCGAAACGGCGCATGCGGTCGGCCATATCTTCCCGGTCAACGGATGCTGCAGCGGATTCGCAAACCGTGGCTATCAGACTGGCTGTTTTCTGGCGGATCACGTCAAAATAAACCTCTTCGGTAATATCCAGTTTTCTTGCCTTTTCGATCTGAAGCAATTCACCTTCACTCATTTCACGTACAGCGCGGGCAACGATCTGAAGTGCTCTTACATTATCATTTTCCAGGGAATGGAGCAATACGCGGGAAAGCATGTAATCGCCAACCAGAACAGCAATTTTGTTTTTCCAAAGCGCATTAACGGAAAAGAAACCGCGGCGTTCGTTGGCATCATCGACCACGTCATCATGGACCAGTGTTGCGGTGTGCAACAGTTCTACAAGGGATGCGCTCTGATACGTTTTTTCGTTGATCTCGCCCAGCATTTTTGCCGTCAGGAACAAGAACATCGGACGCATCTGCTTTCCTTTTCTCCGAATGATGTAATGAGTGATTTTATCCAGCAAAGGAACCTTTGATTTCATACTCTCATGGAAGCGAATCTCAAACAATTTCATTTCCGTTTCGATGGGCGCTAAAATCTCCTGAACTGTCATATAGACAAATTTACTTTAAAATTCAATCTGTGATAACTATCGACGGTAAAAACAGTAGGGGCGAAAAATTTTTCGCTCCCTACTGTGGATTATTTTATCAGGAGACCTTCAACACCCGCTTATCGATCATCTTGTTTTTATTGGCTAACTGTCCGCAGGCTGCATCGATGTCTTTTCCGCGGCTGCGTCGAACGTTTACGATGAGGTTGCATTTTTCTTCCAGGAAACGCGCAAAATCGTCTACTTTCTGACGGTCTGCCTGGCGGTATTCTCCGTCGTCAATCGGGTTGTACTCAATGATGTTGATCTTGCAGGGAACTACTTTTGCAAAGTCTGCCAATTCTCTTGCATCTTCCAATCCGTCGTTGAAATCCTTGAAAATGATGTATTCAAACGTAACTCGAGATCCGGTTTTTTCATGGAAATACAACAAGGCTTCCGAAAGAGCCTCCAGGTTGTTGGTGTCGTTGATATCCATGATTTTCGAACGCTTGGCATCATTGGCTGCGTGGAGTGAAAGCGCCAGGTTGAATTTGACCTGATCGTCCCCCAGTTTTTTAATCATTTTGGCAATTCCGGCAGTGGAAACTGTAATGCGTTTCGGCGACATGCCCAATCCGTTCTCGTCGGTAAGAATTTCTGTGCTTCGGACCACATTTTTGTAGTTCAGCAAAGGTTCACCCATTCCCATGTAAACGATGTTGGAAAGATTGGTGTTGTATTTATCGGTTGCCAGATTCTTGAGGTAAACTACCTGGTCCACAATTTCTCCCGCACTTAGGTTGCGCATCATTTTCAAACGGCCTGTAGCACAAAATGCACAGGATAAGCTGCAGCCTACCTGGGAGGAAATGCAGGCGGTCATGCGGGAAGTGGTCGGGATCAAAACGCCTTCAACCACCTGGCTTTGTCCTTCAATTCCAAACGCACATTTGATAGTCTTATCGCTTGAAACCTGCTGGTCTTCGACTGTAATTCCATCGAAGTAGAAGTTCTCCTGCAGTTTTTCCTGCAGGCTTTTCCCGATGTTTGCCATGGAAGCAAAATCATGCACGTTCTTTTTCCAGATCCAGTCATAAACCTGTTTTGCACGAAATGCAGGTTCCCCGAATGCAACGATTGCCGCTTTCAGTTCTTCCGGGTTTAAATTTCTGATATTGATCAATTTGGACGACATGCTGTTTCAATGAGGGTACAATGCTTGTGCTATAGCTTTAGCGACGGCACAAAGATACGCTACTTTTAGCGGACAATCCTAGAAAATGGATGAACTTACAATTTTTTATAATCTTCGTAAAGCGTATTCAGGAAGTAAGAACAGTTTTTCTGAGCCTGTTTAAAGTCTTTTCGATCCTTGAAAGTATCGTCTCCCACGATCTTCTGTTCCATGTAATACGTAAAATTTCCTTTGTCTGTTCCCCAGCCGTATCCGCGGATTATTGCGTGGAAAGCGAACTGTGGTACTTTCGGGTTCATTAAATCCTTGCTGTAAGGATAACGTGCAGGCTGTCCTTTCATTTGGTAGATCAGCGTTGCAGCAATATCGGCCTGTGACCCGATCACATCCATACGTTTTCCACGGTATGATTTCTTGATCGGTTCACCGAAGAATAACAATGGAACATGATAGAATTTCCCTCTTCCCGGATCAACCATTCCCGGTGAAGCATGTCCGTGGTCTGCCACGAATACGAACAGGGTGTTTTTATACCACGGTTGTTTTTTGCAGTT
>DJFP01000039.1 GCA_002432565.1 Flavobacteriales bacterium UBA5869 | reverse complement strand
ATTTTCAACCATATCCACCACAATTACTGCATGCCCGGGCGCACCTCCCCGTATCAGTACGTCTCCGATTTGTACATCTTTCAACTCGATGGACCGTAATTCCTTTTCCAGGGAAAGTGTGCTGGCATAGTTGNNAACCGTTTCCATGTATTTTAAGAAAGAGGAATAACTTTTATCAGCTGCTGCAGATTTCTGCCAAAAGACCGAATTCCCGTTCAGAGCTACCCTGTTCCCCTCCCGCCATTTGGAATATTCGCAGTTGAATCCGCTCACAAACCTGAAATGGATATCTGAAAATCGTTTATTGTGAAACAAATACTCTCCGCGCAGGCGCATCACTGCATCTGCACATTGCTGTAAATCGCGCGTCCCGACAGACATATTAATGACCGCCGCATGAGCTGTTTGGTTCCCTTTTAAATTTCCGTTGTATAAATGCACTTCTGAACCGTGTTTTTTCAACGGAAGGTTTCGCAGGTAAAATCCGAAGCTTGCACTGTCCTGGAGCTTTCGCTCAAAACCATCCGGAGGCAGAAAACGGGTTTCAATGGTTGTTCCGGAAGTATCAATCAATTGTTCGTCCGAATTTATTCCTTCAACCGTTTTTAAAGGATCCAGATTACAGGAAGCTGCAATCAGAAATGTGATTGAAAATAAGAAAAGCGTTAATTTGTTCATTGGCTGATGGTTTCAAGTTTCTACGCAAGTTAATTAAAATAACATCAAAGAAGCCAGGCACAAAGAGAAATAGCTCCTCTGTATACCTGGCCGCTTGTGTGGATAATAAATAGTGCTCATTACTTCAACGCAATCGTATCCTTCGCATAAAGCAATTTGAAATTGCTTTGCTCAGTCTTCACCAGCTACAGCTGGCTCTTCTTCTCAATTCGCTTTTTCATGTCTTCCAGGTCCGACATAAACGAACCGGTTTGTGCCAAAAGCATGGCTTCTTTGATAGCTTTTTGTGCTTTTTTAAATTTCAATTGCTTCTCCAAAAGCAAGGCCTCGTAATAGAAGAGTAATCCCCTGTCGATACCTTTACGCTTTCGTGCAAAAACCAATAATTTCTCCATCTCTTCGAATTCTTCCTGGATCAGTAAACACTCCAAAAAGTAGGTGTACGTTTCCAGGTAATCAATACTTGCGGCAAGTGCTTCCCTGAAATAGGAATTTGCCTGCGGATAATCCTTGAAAATCTCCAGATTCACCCTTCCCATCAGGCAAAGTGCAATCGGATTGTTTTCCTCATAAGACATGGCATAATTCAAAGATTCCAAAGCTTCTTCCAGGTTGTATGGATAATAGTCCAAAGCTTTTACCAGGTAAATATTTGCTGTCATAAATTTCTTTTTTTGAATGAACAGTAGTGATAAGTCGCGACTTATCACTACTGATTCAAATCTCGTTTCAATTCCTGTTTCAACTTATTTCGTTGTTTCTTAAAAGTCTTCTCCGCTTTTTTGGGTTTGAAATCCATTCCGGTAAAGGTTCTCACCGGGTTTCCGCGTTCCAGTTCGTGATGCTGCGACCAGGTTTGGTTCACAACAGCTACCAGCTTTTCACTTTGGACTTTTTCCAGTTTTTCACGGATGCGTTCTCGTGCAATCTTCTTGTTTTGAAGCTGTGAACGGCTTTCCTGAACAAAAACCATTGTTCCGCTTGGGGGATGAATTGCCCGAACCGCAGAACTGACTTTGTTTACGTGCTGTCCGCCTGAACCACTGCTGCGAACCGATTGATAAACAATCTCATTTTCGTTCCAGCCGGTAATTTCTGCCGGATTTACTTCAAAAATCCCCACAAACCAGTTCTTTCGCCCATGATTGGGACGATACGGACTCTTGCCCCTGGGCTGAAGCTTCGGCGCAGGCCTATGAATCCATTGTATCGTCCCTAACCAGGATTGAATTGCTGTCTGAATCGCAATTCCGTTGATTTGGATGGTGGCGGATAAAATCGTTCCGCTTTCGGGGCCGGCAGTCCGATCGATTACTTCAGCCTGCAGACCTTTTTGTCGCAAATCTGCAAGCAAAGCTCCCAGGATTTTCCCTGCGGCCAGTTGGCATTCTAATGGGCCTTTGGCCGTTGTGATATGTAATAATCTTGTTTCCATTTATTCGTTACTTATCCATACGTACAATCCTCGGCGAAAATGTACCGATCGGTTCTACCAATTCCTGCTGATTTGCCATGACATGATGAATGTTTTTATAAGCCATCGGAGCTTCATCTACAGCACCTCCGATCAAACTAACATCAGCATTGCTGAGTGTTTTCATTAGTTCACTTTTCGTAAACCGGTTCTTGCATTCCGAGCGGGAGAACACGCGCCCTGCACCATGTGATGCAGAATTCAGGCTGGAAGTATTTCCCAATCCCCGGACAATGAATCCGGGAGCTGTCATACTTCCCGGAATGATTCCCAATTCGCCTAAACCAGCCGGAGTTGCGCCCTTTCGATGGACAATACATTCTTTACCATTCACGATTTCTTTCCATGCAAAATTGTGGTGGTTCTCTATCGTCATCAACATGCGGAGCCCCAACTTTTTGGTCAATCGTGCGTGAATATCATCGTGACAGGCTTTTGCGTATTCACCGGCAAGGTTCATGGCATTCCAGTACTCTTGTCCATCGTGCGTATCTAAATTCAGCCACGCCAAATGCTGCACTTGTCTCGGCAAAGGACATTGTTTCACAGCCAGCTGCGTGTATTGTTTCGCAATAGCTGCACCCAAACCGCGAGATCCGCTATGACTCAGTAAAGCAAAATATTCTCCCGGAGGAATTCCTGCATCCGAAGCGGTAATGGTCACTGTTCCGAATTCCACAAAGTGGTTTCCACCGCCGGAGGTTCCCAATTGCTGGTATGCCTTGGTCTTCAACTTTCTCAAAAGCGGAATTTCGCGAAACAGCCTGCTTTCCATAATCGGATGATCGTGCTTGATCTTGTGTGTTTCGTACATCCCGAACTTCGTGTGGTCCGAAAGTAAATTCTCCAGTTGATGCGTTTTTCCATTGAAAAACGACGCCGGAGCATCGAAAATGCTCAGTGACATCCGGCAACCGATATCTACTCCGACTCCGTAAGGAATCACTGCGTTATCCGTTGCCAAAACGCCNNAGTTTCAAAGCCTGGTAAAACTGATGTTTTGTTTTGTCATCAATTTCGTTTTCGCCGTAGATCAAAAACGGTGAACGTTCGATCTTCAATTCGTTGAATTTCACCTCAATAGGTGCAATGAGTCCTTCTGCGATTTTGCCCCAAATCCCGTCTCCGATGTATTCATCCGGAGCGTAAAGCAATTCGGAAAGTTCTTTCAGGACGCGGTCTTTTGTTTCTCTTTTTTTATACCTGCTGATCAGCCCTAAGGCGATATTTACAGTGTTGTCGTTGGGGAAGCCTATTTTCAGTAAGTCTTTCCCCTTAATCTTATTTCCCATAAAATTTGATTCTAAGGGTCGAAGTAAAATTCCAATCTCCGCGTTACTCAATAATTTTCGACAACTCATTTACTTCAGTAAACTCATTGCCTGAAAATTATCGAAAGCCTTGATCTTGAAATTTTCTTCCAACCCAATTGAAATGCGAACAAACAGTTCCATTCCAATCATTTTTAACTTTCTTGATTAGTCCTTTTGGACAAGAGAGATTCCGGGAAATTTTGGTGGTACCTAAAACAAAAAAATCCGAAACCTCTAAGAGCTTCGGATTTTCATATAAAGATGATTTTTAAATCGCTATTGAAAAACCCAAAGCCCGAGCACACCAGCATCTTTGCCAGTTGGAGCTCCTAATGTCATACTGAAATTGATCATTGCTTCGGTTTTTAAAATTGTTATTACTAATTCTTGATTCTTGTAATCGTCGACAAAGTTAACGCAAAAAAAATGATACGGTTGTGCAT
>DJFP01000218.1:8335-9615 GCA_002432565.1 Flavobacteriales bacterium UBA5869 | reverse complement strand
GTAGTGGCGTTTTCCAAATTTCATTGGTCCGCCTCTGGATGCAGACTTATAGGTAATATTTCGTGTCACCATGATGTTCACATAAAGGAACGCATCTTTCTGCTTATCACCTCTTTGACTACCCGGTTCAAATGCCGAAGGATTATTGGACGGATTTGACAAATATGCTGCCTGAGGGCCATAAGTTGCTCCGATAATTGCAGGATCGTAATAGGTCCCGTGAACATCATCAATATAATCGGAGAACGTTTTTACATAACATGCTTCTAAACCAATTCTCCACATACGATTGATTCCCATTCTAAACCCGATTCCAAGCGGAACAGTAGCTGTAATTCGTTTGTATTCCTCAGGACCTCCCGGAAGCCCCTGACCTTCAGTATGCATTTGTTGTAAAGCCACCCAGCTTCCCTGGTATAGTGATTTCGGGTTGTAATACATCAAACCGATACCCCCGATAAAATATAACTGCTCATTATGATCAGTAAAACCTCTCAATCCGGGAATATTGTATCTGCGTCCAATCTTTTCATTAGCCAGAACAATGATTTCAAATCTTTGGCTTAACATCGCGAAAAACGAACGGAAATTCAAATTACGCATGTTACGTATCGGTTCAGCAGTCAATGCATCATTACCACGAAGCATCCCAAGATTAACCATCGTAGATGTTGCGTAATAAGGATGAAAGCGGTATCTGAAAGATAAAGAACCTCCGATATGTGTTGAATTAAAATCAACGTCCTTTAAACTGTAATCCGTACCAATTTGATTCGCACCACCAAGATCCCCTAAGAAACTGGTTGCGCCAAGACCAATAGAAATTTCTTTCTTGTTCATTGCCCAATTTCGCTGTGTATTGAAATTAGAACTCTGCGCAAGGGAAATTGTTGAAACTATAGATAAAATAGTTAGAGTTATGTATTTCATTCTAAAAATTTATGTTGTAGTAGATTCCACGACGCTAAATTAGCTTTTTAAACAACAGCCACCTAAAAATTTTGTTGCTTTTTTTTAAAAGGTAATTGTTAATGAACAAGTCACCGGTTTTATTGAATGATTTTTTCACAAATACAAAAAAAATGTAAAAAATTTCCACGCAAATAAAAACAGAATACTTCCTCGTAAACTATATCTGCTTAATTCATAACTCGTTAACGAAAACCGGATTTCGGACTTTAAAACCTGTTCGACCTGGATTTATATGTAATGTTCCTGATAAGCATAATATTAGCATAAAAAAATGCATCTTTTTGCTTTCCTCCCCGCTGACTACCAGG
>DJFP01000218.1:7556-8307 GCA_002432565.1 Flavobacteriales bacterium UBA5869 | reverse complement strand
ATATTCACCACTCACATCATCAATGTAATCAGAAAATGTTTTGACGTAAGTTACTTCCAGACCGATTCTCCACAACTGACCAATTCCCATTCTGAAACCAACCCCAAGCGGAACGGTTGCCGTAATTCGCTTGTATGGCGCAGGACCTCCGGACAACCCCTGCCCTTCCGTATGCTTATCGTGCAGTGTAACCCAGCTTCCCTGGTACCTGGTTTTCGGATTGAAATACATTCCACCGATACCTCCGATAACATAAAACTGTTCGTTGTGGTCGATGTACCTTCCTGATCTGCGGTTTCGACCAGCCCGTTCATTGGACAATAAAATAACTTCAAACCGCTGGCTTACCATTGCAAAGAACGAACGGAAATTCAGATTACGCATGTTACGGATCGGTTCAGCAGTCAATGCATCACTTCCCTGCAGCATTCCTGCATGAATCATTGTAGATGTGGCGAAATATCGGTGAAAACGATACCTGTAAGAAAGCGAACCTCCAAAGTGTGAGGAATTGAAATCGATGTCTTTCAGACTGTAATCGGAAACGGCTTGGTCAGCACCTCCCAAATCCCCTAAAAAACCCGTTGCGCCGAGACCTAATGAAATCTCATGTTTATTTACAGCCCAATTTTGCTGCGTATTTAAATGCTGCGCACGAAAAATGGGCGAAACCACCATGAAGGTGGAAAGAAACGCATACCGGATCTTAAATCTCAATGAACTAATGGCTTTCATGATAATAAGTTAGCGC
>DJFP01000218.1:0-7483 GCA_002432565.1 Flavobacteriales bacterium UBA5869 | reverse complement strand
CCGATTTCTTTAAAACTTAGCTGTTCAAAGAATCGCATTTCGATCAGCTTCAATTGTTCTTCTTTTAATTTTTGCATTGCCGATAAAAGCAACGATTGATTGTGTTCAAATTCTTGATTATCAAAAAACAAAGTGTCGAAAATTGGAATCTGAACATGCTCCACAGAAACGGTTCTGTTCGATTGCATTTCTCGATAGGACTGGTACAATTCGCTCTTGGCTATCCTGTAAAGCCAGGAACCGAACGGCACTCCTCGGTCTTCATACTTCGATAGATTTTTGATCGCCTTGATAAAGACCTGAGAAGCAACATCGTGGGCTTGCTCCGGGTCTTCCATGCGCTGTTTCAAATAACGAAGTATCGCATCATAATACTTACGGTACAAAGGTTCGAATCTTGCCGGATCCTCCTTTGCCTGCATCACCCATACTTGCTCCTCCTGGAGAAGTTCCGGTGACTGGTGGAAATAGACATTAATTGCCATGGTATATTTGGATTTTGGGTTTGCATAATTTCTGCGTTGGGTATAACTAATATAACGGGATATTTTTCAAATTATTATCAAATACGAAAATTACACCGGCTTTTTTAACAGTTTTTCGACGAATAGTACAATTAATTCTATCAATTAAGTAGAATTATACGCTAATACACTCCGGATGTATCCACCAATGTCTTAAGAAAGGATTCCAACTGACTGGTTTCCAGATTATTTAATTTGAAAGGTTTTATGATTTCGGATTTATTGGAATGAGCAGCTCCCCCACTCGAATAATGCAGTATTACTTCTTTTAAAGTCTTCAAACTGCCATCATGCATATATGGAGCTGTTAATGATACATTCCGGAGACTTGGAATTTTAAATGCTCCCTTTTCTTTCTCCAAACCGTTGATCCGGTACCTTCCCTGGTCCGATCCGTAATCTTTATAAAGCCCATTGCTCACAACGCTGTAATTCGTAAAATCCGGACCGGAATGGCATTTGATGCAATATAGTTTTTCAGAAAACAATTTCCAGCCCGCCAACTCATCAGCATTCAAAGCTTGCTCCTCCCCTTTTCTATATGTGTCAAACCTGCTGTTCCGACTGATAAGTGTTCTTTCATAAGTACTGATGGCTCTTGTGAGAACGTATGCATCCAACTCACGATCAAAGATTTTTCTTGCCAGGCGTTTGTATTCCTGGTCATTGGAAAGTTTTTGAAGTACTTCCTTCATGGAGCTTCCCATTTCAAGGTGATCCTGAATAGGCACCAGTACTTGTTGTTCCAGTGTTTTCACTTCCCCGTCATACATATAGCTTTTAGAATAAGCAGCATTGAGCAGGCTCGGAGCATTCCGCATAGCTGTTGATCCGTTTGTTCCGATGCTTTTAGTCCGTCCGTCGGTAAAAGCTTTATCCGGACGGTGGCATGTTGCGCAAGACAAATCATTATTCTTCGACAGGCGTTTATCAAAGAACAGACGTTTTCCAAAAGCTGCTTTCTCGGCTGTAATGGGATTCTCTTTCGGGAAAGGAATTCCGGAAACAATCGGTTTTTCAACGGGTCCGGAGCATTTCCACCCGATAGATAAGATCAGAAGACCCGAAAAAAAAAAGTTCTTATTGAATTTCATAACACCTTAGCTTCTAAGTTACTATGAAAAAAGAAAATGACACTTACTTTTTTCTGACAATATAAAGTATCTCAGTCTTCGCCAAACGGAAGCGTTCGATTTCCTGATCAGAAATAGGATTGTTCTCAAAGGCAATTTCCACTTCAAAACCGGCTTTTTCCAGCCATTGCGGGTAATCCATTCCAAACAAACGCACATGGTCTTTCTGCCAGAAATGCTTCTCACGCTCTTCCGGTGAAGTAATACTCCAATCTTCGTAAGTTTCAGCACGTGTAATATCCTGCGGAACCTGCATAATTCCCCATGCTCCGGGAGCCATTACGCGGTGCAGTTCCTTCATACATTTTAAAGCATCATCTACGTGCTCCATCACGTGATTACAAAAAATCACATCGAATCGGTTATCTTCCAATGGAATCTGGTGCAGGTCAAAATGCATATCTGCAATCGGTGAAAGCAAATCACCGGTCAGGTAATCCAGGTTCTTTTGTTGCTTAAATTTCTTGTGAAAACATTGTTCCGGTGCGATGTGCAGCACCTTTAACTTATCAGCTGTAAAAAAATTGCTCTCTCTCTTCAAATAAAGCCACATTAAGCGGTGTCTTTCCAAAGTCAGGTCATACGGACAAAGTACATTTTCGCGGTGTGAGACATTCGAACCATACGATAAGAATTTTCTGAATTTTTGTTCACATACCGGACACTCCACCTTATTTCCCTTATAAATTAAAGGAGCGAAGAATTTAAAAACGTAGCTTAAACGGATTAAAAGAGGTCTTGGTAATTTATTCAGAAGAAACTTATATACTTTTTTCATAAAACAAAGTTAATAAACTCACGCAACCGACCCACAATTCTAAAAAGAGTTCTCGTAAATTTGTAAGTATGAAGAATTTTCTCCGATTACTTTCATTATTTTCATTTACTCCATTTATCGTGAATTCACAAAGCCAGTCTCACATTCCAGTTGCTAAGGAAATCCCAAAAGAACTCGTAAAACACAATCACGTGCGGATTGATCCTTATTTCTGGATGAATGAACGCGATTCAAAACCCGTACTGGATTACATCGCCGAAGAGAACAATTATTCCAAAGCATTTTTTGATCAAAAACAGAACCTGGTTAATACTTTTCTGACTGAATTCGACAAGCGTATAAATCCGGAAGAAACAAGCGCTCCCTTCGAAATACAGGGTCAGACTTTTCAATGGCGCCAACTAAAGGATGCAGATTACCGACAACTCATACTGATTGAAGGAAAAAAGGAAACCATTTTCTTTGACGAGAATGCACTGGCCAAAGGTCATGAGTATTACGCTCTTGGAGATTTCTCTATTTCTCCGAACAATGAATTGGTTGCTTTTTCCCAGGATAAGATCGGAAGACGCAATTACACCATTTCATTCAGAGAAAACAAAAGCGGCAAGATCCTTAAAGAGCAAATTCCTGGAACCGACGGAAGTATTGTTTGGGCAAACGATAATAAGACTGTTTTCTACGTCAAAAAAGATCCGACCACGCTGCGCGAATTCCAGGTTTACAGACACGTTCTGGGAACCAGTAGTTCGAAAGATGAATTGGTCTTTGAAGAAAAGGACGAACGTTTTTACGTTTACATCACTAAGACACTGGATAAAAAATTCATCCTGATCCATGTCGTAAGCAGTACCAGTTCGGAAACCCGGATGATTGAAGCCGACAAACCGGCCGAAAAGGCAAGCTGTTTCCTGAAACGTGAAAAAGATCATTTATACGAGGTCGATCACCATGAAAACGGTTTTTACATTTTAACCAACCGAAACAGTCCGAACCGAAAATTGGTTTTCTCAAGATCTATTCCGGCTTCTATTGAAAGCTGTGAAATACTGATCTCACACAACAACGATGTATACCTGGAAGAAGTGGAAGTCTTCAAAAATTTCCTGGCTGTTCAGTCGCGAAAATTGGGACGAACCGAGATTTCGGTAGGAAGTTTAAATGCGACAAACTTCGATGTGATCTCCATGCCGGAAGAAGTTTACGAGTTGAATTTCAGCTTCAATGAGAATTATGAATCCAAAACGGTGAATTATCATTATACCTCACTGACAACTCCCGGTTCGATCTACAAGTATAACGTTGAAAGCAAAACTTCCGAATTGTTTTTCCAAAAAACACTGATCGACCAAAAATTCAATCCTGCAAACTATGTTTCGGAACGGATCTGGGCAATTGCAAACGATGGTCAGAAAATTCCGATCTCAATTGTCTACAAAAAAGGAATTGATCTGAAAAAAGCACCTCTCCTGCTCTACGGCTACGGAAGTTATGGTGTAACCATTCCGGCAGCTTTCTCAGCAACGCGCTTAAGTTTACTTGACAGGGGATTTGTATATGCCATTGCACATATTCGCGGAGGTAAATTCCTGGGTGAGAACTGGTATCAAACCGGTAAATTGAACCAAAAACGGAATACCTTCACAGATTTTATCAATGCGGCTGAATGGATGGCACTAAAAGGATATTGCGACCCGAACTCTATTTATGCGCAAGGCGGAAGTGCCGGAGGTTTATTGATGGGAGCCGTTACAAATATGGCGCCTTACTTATTTAAAGGTGTCATTGCACAGGTTCCTTTCGTTGATGTGATTTCGACAATGCTTGATGAAAGCATTCCTTTAACTGTAGGTGAATATGAAGAATGGGGAAATCCAAATGAAGAAGATGCTTATTGGTACATGCTGAGCTATTCTCCATACGATCACGTCCGGAAAATGGATTATCCTGCCATGCTGATCACAACCGGCTATCACGATTCACAGGTCCAGTACTGGGAACCTTTGAAATGGGTCGCTAAATTGAGAAAGAACCAAACAGGTACTGCTCCGATCTTGTTCGATTGTACGATGAGTGCCGGGCACGGCGGAGGTTCGGGAAGATCTACCGAACGATTGGAAGTAGCAAAAGAATTCGCATTTTTATGTTCCATGCAAGGTATAAATGAGTAGATTTTTAGTTCTCATATCGTTTTTAAGTGTATTTACCGCCGGGGTTATCGGCCAGGAATCAGACAGCTTATTGCCCTATCAGAAGTACAGGAACAGGCTGGTTCTCTATTCGGATTTCGGATGGAGTACTGCCCCCATGTCCATTTCTTATCCATTTCCGAATGGTATGAAAAACGTAAAATTCCGGAATAACTTCAATCCGGTGCTGGGATTCGGATTTTCCTACAAATGGATGTCTCTGCGCTTTGGGATTACACTTCCTAATTCCGTACGTTCCAAAAACAAATTCGGGAAAACCAAATATTACGATTTAGGATTTGATTTCAGCTTCAAGAACATGTATTTTGATGTGGACTGGCACTTGTACCAGGGATATGCTTTGAAAAATGCCGATCGCTGGAACGACACAATCAGTCCGGATGAACCCAACCTGATCCGGGAAGACATTAATGCTGCCAGTTTTTCCATCAATGCGTGGCAGTTTTTCAAGAATGACTTCAAAATGGCTGCTTTCAGAGGAAAAACGGCTTCCTATCATCGGGATGTCCGGACCTTTTACCTGAAATACACTACGAATTATCACGGAATATCGTCTACTCAGCCTATACTGCCAGGTGAATTGCAGGATACAACAGAAAGTAAAACGTCCTCCAATCTAATCGCGGCTTTTGACGTAGGTGTTGTTCCCGGGTATGCTTATGTGCGCAGATGGCGGATTTTCCAGTTTGGAATCATGGGTGGCCTGGGTTTAGTATTGCAATCCAAGATCTATACATTTGACGGTACAACCCGAAGTTTCCTGGGGCTTGCTCCCCGCGTTGATTTCAAAATCATTGGTGGAATCAATAAACCGAAATACTTCATCATGTTTGTGAGTGATTTTGACAACAAATCGATTGCATTCAATGATTTCAGCTACAAGCAAACTTATTACAACTTAAGGCTTGTAGGAGGAATACGCTTAAATGTGAGCAAAAAGAAGGAAGCACGGGAGGCTGCCGAGAAAAAAGCTAAAGAAGACAGAAAATAACCTTTCATTTATTTGCCCGACATTTCGAATGAGCTATTTGAATTCCATGTTCAGATAAATCAAACACCACTTGAACTTCTAATTCTCGAATTTTAAAATTCTCTTATTCACAAATTCGCTAAATTGCGAACGTATTCAAGTAAAACTTTATATTACAAAACATAAAATAATGAATAATAAACATTTAAATAATTGCCAGATTAGGATAAAAGAGATCAAACAGGCTCATTTATGTACGATAATCGCATCCAATTCCTCCAAAAAAACTTCCAATTTTTCGATACTCACATGGTCCATCACTACGATCTTGAACCAGGACGGCTGATGATGATCATCCGGAACCAAACCATATCCTGAAGCCAATCCAACCGGAATCTGATTTGCATGTATAGCAACGATATTGGAAAGTGGTGCCCGAAAATATCGAATTCCGCGTGTATCCAATTCCTTAGCCAGCCATGAAGTTCGCCGTTCCAGCGTCATGCATTTTTCATACCATTCATGCCTTCCGTAAGCAGCAAAAATCAGCCAGATTGCAATTGCATTCGCTCCTGATCTACTTCCCGAAAGCGTACAATCCGCACCAACAACATAGGAAGCAGCATCCGTATGTGCATATTTCATCCAATCTTTACGGATGAGAAAAATCCCTGTTCCATAAGGCGCCTGTAATAATTTGTGAGCATCCATCGTGAATGAATTGACCATCGGGTGAGTAAAATTGATCGTGTTTTTCTCATCTACAATAGGTGCGTAAAATCCTCCGTAAGCCGCATCGACATGAATCTTAAACTGAAAACCAAAAGCTGTCATCAGTTCGACATACTCTTCGACCTTATCAATAGAACCAAACATCGTTGTCATCATATTACTGACTACGATGATGTATTTTACACCACTTTTTTTCAATAAAGCCAACTTTGCTTCTGCTTCAGCATGGTCAATCACACGCGTTTCCTTCTCCACCGGTAGTAAAACACATTGGATTTGAAAAATATTACCGGCTTTCTGCATGCTATAATGGCTGTCTTTAGTGCAAACCACCGCAATTTCGGAGAGAGAAGCTTTATATTCCTGTAAAAAGTAATTTCGATAGATCCAGATGGCCTGCAAATTCGCTTCGGTTCCTCCGGCTGCAACATAACCGTCAACCGTATCAGGATCTGCCTTAAAAATATTTTCAGAACAAATACGAATGACCTCGCGCTCCAGTACCTGTGTTCCCTCGAAATAAGATTCGGAATCACCCAGGGTGTGGCAGCCAATATGGTTAGGGTTATGTACCAATGTTGAAAGATAAGGTGCTTCCCTTACAAAACTGATCTCTTCGGAAAACACTTTGGGATCAAGATAAGTACCCGGGACTCCCAAAACGGATCCGCTTCGGTAGTTCACATTATTTTTTAGAGCATCAAAAACACGCTGTTTGCTTTCCGCCTCTGACTTTCGTTTCCACTCCATTACTTTGTTTTCTTACAAAGTTTGGACAAAATGAACAGACGAAAACTGACTTAGATCAGTCTAAACTTTTTTTAACGTTATTGTTGAGAAATGATCTTTTTTACCGGCAATTTCCAGGAAGACTTAAATTCTCCCATATTACTGATCGTATTATTAAAAACGATTGTTTCCTCCGGCAAACTGCTCAGATCGGCATAATTTACATAGGCGAACTGATTATTATTCAGAGTAAGCATTTTTAAACGGTTGAAGAAAGAAATTCCCAACTCCTTTTCCAATTGTTTGATGAATCTTACAGAACTGTCTATTGAACAACCGGAAGCATTGTGTGCACTCTCATCAACAGCCAGGATTAAATGTGCGTGATTTACCACTTCACCGTAAGC
>DJFP01000194.1:35453-38378 GCA_002432565.1 Flavobacteriales bacterium UBA5869 | reverse complement strand
GTCGTTCGGATCAATGATTCCATCCTCATCCGTATCAGGACATCCTCTGAATGCTGCTAAACCTGCCAAATCAGGACATGCATCGTCTTTATCCGGGATTTTATCACCGTCACGGTCAGGACATCCCTGGAATTCTGCTAATCCCGGAGTTTCAGGACATAAGTCTTCCACATCCTTGATTCCGTCACCATCCGTATCCGGACAACCTTTGAATGCCCAAACTCCAGGAGTTTCAACACACTCATCTTTCTTATCGGAAACTTTGTCGCCGTCTCTGTCATCCGGTTTCGTGTAAAGGATTGGTAAACGAAGTCCAACAAAGAACTCTGTTCCGCGTACTTTTCCTCTTGCAAAAAGCGAATTGAAATCGACGACTCCAACTGTAATAGGCCCTAACCTGGAAGCAATACCAGCTTTCCAGCCTGAGTAATTATTTACTGAGATCGGTACGTATAATCCGAACCAGGCGTAATCGAAGCTCGGTGTGATGGCAAATTGATTCGGAGTTTTTACACGTGAAGGGTTTTTCTTACCGATCATGTTAATATTACCTGTCGCATTGATGTAGAACCATTTCCAAATGTGGTAATCCAATTGGATATTCAATGCAGTTGGTGTATTCATATAGTAAGACTCTCCAACTCCCTCATTTTCGGTCCATCCCGGATCATTGGTAATCAAGCTGTCTACGATTGAATCGAATGCAGCAAAGGAGTTTGCGTCTTTAAAAATACGAAGGTCAAGAGTAGTCGTGTTTACAGAAAAGTCACGGCTTTGACCGCCTTTTGTAAATTTCATCCCACCGATATCTAAAACGGAAACTCCGGCACGCAATTCATATTTATTCTCGTTGCGCATCCAAAGATCTGTTTCACCATCCATTTCGTATTTGAATTCTTTGTATTTCGGACGCCATTCGTACACAACTCCCAGGTCCAGACCAAAACCTAGTTTTGATGCGGATTTAAAGAAAGTGCTGGCGTTAAAATCTTTCAGGTCGTCGTCCAGGTTATCCGAGTAACCATATTTCACATTTCCTCTTAAAGTTGTTGCGGTGTCTTTATTTAAAAGCTCATAATCCAGTTCGTCCGTATAGGCATACGCTGAAGCAACTCCCTGAAGTAATTTTACACGTCCGCCGACTTTTAGGAAATGCGGTCCGTTGTCCATTACTACCTGCCCGTAATTGATACCATATTCATTCCATGCCATCATGTTGGCAGTAACCAATTTATCGTTCAGTTGAAGATTCCAAAGTGATGCGAAATCCAATCCTTCCTGCGCTAATTTTGCCAGTTTCGGATCGATGTCATCAATGTTTGTGATCATCCTGCTTTTAGCTGCAAAACCAACAGCAATTTTAGGATTGATGTGGAAGGCAAAATTCAAAACATCAATTTGGTAGTTCAAATAAACACCTCTTGTTTTAATTCCTGTTTTGGTATAATCGTAAAGATCAAA
Source organism: Flavobacteriales bacterium UBA5869 (assembly GCA_002432565.1). GTDB lineage: Bacteria > Bacteroidota > Bacteroidia > Flavobacteriales_D > Crocinitomicaceae > Fluviicola. Next base: position 36,917 of record DJFP01000194.1, on the reverse strand, counting down.
AATGGAACGGTCGTACAAAGTACTGTCGGGCTGCATCCACATGGTGTCTTTCTTGAAAGATTTCAACCACCATTTTGGCATTACATCCGTTTTAAAATACTTGGCATTTTGCCAGGCCCCGACATTTGCACTTGCCAGGTTGATGTCGACTATAAATCTTCCGTCAACGAAACTGGCAGGCTGCACGTCTAATCCCATAACTCCGGCATAGTTACTGCTGTGTACACCCAAATAGTTTTGGGAAAACGCGGTCATAGCGGTAACGCATGAAAAAGCTAAGAAAGTTAATTTACGTAACTGTTTCTTCATAAGTAGTCTTTTAATAGTTCAATGGATAACGAATTAAATAGCCATTAGCCTGCGAAACTAACAAAATCGTTCCATCTGCCTGTTTTTGGAAAACAATTTTATTGGAGCCTTCGTAGTTTTCTTTATTTAGTTCATTTCCACGTATTGTATAAATATAACAATTATTGGCAATTCCATCTATAATACCAACAACAGTTTTGCCATTTGGCAATTTTACCAGGGAAGCGTCATCAATATTGGTAATCGTAGCGTTAAACTGGCCCAGGATCGTTCCGGTACCGTTTATCACATAAATAGTATTCTCCTGGTTTAGGAAGAACAGCTGTTCATCTCCGAAAGATTGGGAGTTCAGAATAGAAGAGACATTGCCTACCAGCATTGCCCTGGTTCCGTTTTCAGTTAAACGCACAAATTGTTTTTTAGTCAGGCCGAGCAGACTAATGGTTCCGTTCGCTTTTACCAGATGCCATTCACCTTCACTTAAATTTTGAGATTTGATAACGCGTTTTCGCTTGATTGAAATACTGGACCAATTGGAATTGGTACAGATATGAGCAATTAATTCGCCTCTTTTTCCCTGAATAGCCAACTGAGCCTCTTTTTGCAGTGTTCCGTTCACTCCGACTTTAAAACTTTGTTTCCCATTCGTTCCGTAACCCTGGACCTGTCCGTCTGCCACAAAGGAAATATAGTCCTTACCGTTCCAGTAATAGGAGAACAAGTTGCTTGAAACATTATTACATGAGATTGGAAAACCTGCCAGGTTATTTCCTGCGCGGTCGAAGCCCTGGATGCCGGTTTTAGTACTTAAGAAAATTCCATTGCCGATGAAAACAGGGGAGCCGATCGGTTCGGACTCCAATGATTTATTCCAAAGAATTTGTTTGTTTCCAACCAGGTAAAGGGTGTTGGAATTTGTAATTGCAAGCAGGTTGTTTGATCCCGGAATCGGATTCAGGCTGCGCAGATTGTCATCCAAACGCAAAGGATTTAATTTGGGAACTTCTTCAGAATCAGCATCCGGTTTTTCTTCATTCAACAGTTGAACCGTACTGTGATCGGCATTGGTAAGCCGGCTCATGGTTGTCTGTCGATTCCTGTCGAAATGACGGTATGAGACTTTTTGAGGGCTATTGCTGAATAGTTTGAATCTCA
>DJFP01000194.1:30021-35391 GCA_002432565.1 Flavobacteriales bacterium UBA5869 | reverse complement strand
ACCTTTTAACGTTGCCTGTTTTTGTTTGTCTGAAATGTCAACACGATCCAATTCATTTAAGATTGCCAGCGGGTCTTGTCCCGGTTTGTAGTCCGTGATCAGGCAGCTGTCATTCTGGTCGACAATAACCGCCAAACCGAAATTGATCCATTCCGATAGGATTGACTTTGCAGGGTATTTGCTAAACAGATAGTTCTTTTCATAGAATGTGTAGGAGTCAAAATCGGCAGGTATTAATTCCTGGAATAGTTCCTGGTCATTGACAAGCGGTAAGGCTTTACTTCCCGTATGGGTTATATATTTTGCATTGTTGCCGGAAATGAAATAGGAATCTTCTATTTCATAACTTTGGTCAGTAGTTTTATATACCAGCGACAGGCTGCTTTTCCGGTCCAGGTATTTCCACGAAGCAATACTTTTCTGAACAGGCAGCCATTCACCCTTGTATAGCACCAGAAATTTGCCGTGGAACTCGCCTTTCCAGCTATTTGATAACGAAAGGTGCTTTTGTGTGGAAATAGTTGATGATAAGGAAAGTCGTTCAGCGTAACTTTTTACAATTTCACTTGTCCAGGGTTTACTTCTTTCCAGCAGCACCAGGTCCCGATTTGTAGAAAAATAAAAATGCTGGATGCGCTCCGGCTCATTAAGAAGTAAGGTAAAGAAACTGTTCTTTTGAAGTGAGGAAACAATGTCATTGTTATAATCTACTTCCACTGGTTTGTGAACCACAATAATGGTATCATCCTGCTGAGAAAATGTATTTTCCGGGGTTGGGGGAGCGCTTGAACCTTCTACCAATGTGAATCCAACATAGCTGATCCAGCCCAAGGAACATATAACCAGGAAAATAATGATTGAACGATTGAACATAATTTCAGACTATATTCCAAAAGTAATGCTTCATTTCCCTTACTTTCCATCTTTCTCATGAAGTAGTTAACAGTTGACTGTTTACTCCATGAACAACGAAAGTTGTCCTTTTCCCAGGAGGTTAAAACCAAGACGATGATGGATGCATGCACCGTGGTTTTCAATGGCTTCCCGATGCACCTTTGTTGGGTATCCTTTATTGATGTGCCATTGATAATGGGGGAATTCTTCGTGAAGACGTTCCATGTATTCGTCCCGATAAGTTTTTGCAAGAATGGAAGCAGCAGCAATATTTTTATATTTCCCATCACCTTTTATAATAGGCACAGAGGGGATTTCATTGGAAAGCAGTTTTTTGTTCCCGTCAATAAGAAGTAGCTCCGGTCTAACCTTTAGTGCCATTGCCGCGCGATGCATTCCGGTTAATGAGGCCTTTAAGATATTCAATTCTGCAATTTCATCAGGTTGCAGGAACTGAACAGAAAATGCAAGAGCTTCCTGTTCAATAATCGGACGTAATAAATTTCTGCTTTTTTCAGAAATCTGTTTAGAATCATTCAGGAGGTGATGCGAAAAACCCTTTGGTAAAATGACCGAAGCACAAACCACAGGTCCGGCCAGACAACCCCTTCCGGCTTCATCACAACCAGCTTCCAGCTTCGTTTCATCAAAATGGTCTAATAATTGCATACTGCAAATGTTATTAAAATAATTGTATATTTATCACGAAACAACCTTTGGGTTTTTTTCTACGTCTACTTATTAAACTGTTATAGAATTATGAAAAAGTTAGTAATGCTGTTCGTTTTGTCTTTGGCAACTTCTTTTGCTTTCAGCCAAAACTCTGCTTCAATTAGTGAATCTCAATTGAAAACAGGAAAATCAAATGGAGTATTTGAGTTCTCGGTTCCGGAATCAATCACTGCTGAAAAAGTGGAAGCTGTAAAGGGCTACTACAAAGACTATTTCACGGTAGCATTCAATGAGTCCACAGATATCTTAAAAGTAACTTTGTTGAAAAACGAAGATATGAATATCAATGTGATTAACCGTTTATTGGTTGCTTTGGATCTTCGTACGGTTACAGTAGGTAGTGAAAGTATGACTTTCCAGGATATGAAGGATAAGTATCTAAAATAGATTTTTCTTTAAAAAAAATAAGTTGAATCCTCTCTGACAGTTATTGTCAGGGAGGATTTTTTGTTTGTGGAAAAATAACTTCCACCAATACATGAGTTGATAAACAACTGTTTTCGGTAAACAAAAAATCCCCCGGATTTGTAGTCCGGGGGATTTCTATGTCTTGATTTTATACAAAATCCATTAAATAAATTATCTGTNNTTAGTGACCGCACTAACGCTTACGCAGTAGCTTGTGCCACCGCTAAAGCTTTGGTGACATGCGGTCAGCGAAGGCGCAACGTTTGTCATATTATCAGAAGCAATGTTTAATTAACTGCACTAATCCCGAAACTTCGTTTTTTTTTTTCGAAAGCGATGCTTATTAAACTGCGCTAACGCNNACTATCTGAACTTTGAATTCCCGGGTATTTGAACGGATGATCAATTGATAGTTTCCTTTTGCCAGTTGGCTTGTTTCAAGCTGACCAATTTTATTATCAATCGTGCTTTCCATAACCAAACGGCCTGCGTTGTCCATTAATTCTACTCGTCCTATGTTGTTTTTAGTCGATTCGATCTTAATGAAATCAGTCATAGGGTTCGGGTAAACAGTCACTCCGAACTGAGCCAATTCGTCGATATTCAAAGTAGAGAAATCGACGACAACGGATGTTTGTGCTTCGCATCCATTAGCATCAGTAATGATCACGTTGAAAGTATCGGGAAGCAGATTTAAGATCGCAGCTGTTGTGTCCCCGTTGCTCCAGATATAGTTATAAGGAGGCGTTCCTCCTGTTGGAGATACACTTGCCGTTCCATCCGGACAGTTGGAACATGAGCTAATTGTACTTGATGGATTTGCAGCAATTGGAGCGGGTTCTGTCAATGTATCTGAAATGGTTGCGGCACAACCTCCGGCATCCGTAATCGTAGCGGTATAAGTTCCTGCAGGAGCTGTTAGAACAGTAGAATCGCCGGCAATATTCCAACTTACGGTGTAAGGTGCCTGACCATTCTGGATATCTAATTCAATTATCCCGGAATCACCGGTACAAAGTGGATTTGTTGAAGATAATACCGTAAGATCAGGAACGGATGTTGTTGTAATTTCGACCGAATCCATGAAAGCGCAATCTGCATTCGAAATAGTATAGGTGTGGTAACCTGCAGCCAAACCTGTGATGGTCTCATTCGTTGAGGAGTCGGCCCATAATACAGAATAACCTGGTTCTAAAGTCAGTGTCGCGCTGCCATTAGGAAGCTCACAGGTTGAATTGGTCGAATCCGAAAGCACACCACCGATTTCACCGAAACAAACATCAAACTGCGGACGGATAACAAACGATTTTGCAAAGTTGGTTCCAAAGGTTTCAACAGGAGTAAAATTTGGTCCGTTTGCAGCCCATTGAACATACACCGAATTGTTTTGAAAAATTCCCGAGGTTTGTGCCAGTGCTAAAGTCGAATCAAATTCGATTTGAATGAACCCATATTTTCCCGGGGTCAATGTTAAAGGTCCGCCGTGAATCGGAAGGAAATAAGTTCTCGCGCTGTCATCCAGGTAAAGAAGTGTATCCGTAGATGCGAATAAAGTGGTAGGCACTCCGCTTCCATTGGTATTGAAGATGGCTGTTGCCAGTTTTTTTCCGGTGTATCCACGTGTGAAATGAACCTTAACTCCAGTGAGGGACGTGGGGTTTTCGATATTGAAAACCTGTCCAAGATATCCTGAAGTTCCAGCTCCAATTCCCAGTTGTCCTACGATATCTCCATTATCCCGGGCTATTTCTTCATCGGTAACCGTTATAGCAGAATGCTGGATTGTATCGTTTCCATTGTTTTGGTCCGTTTCTGCTGCAACCGGGAAGTACTTGAAGGTATATACACCATCTGAAGTTGGAGTATAAGCCGTAGTCAGTAATGCAGTTGTGGCTCCCGGAGTCAGCGAAGTAACACTGTTACTTGAAACAGTTGTTTCTAAAACACCATCTCTAAACACCTGGCAATTAAAGGAAACATTTGTACATGTTTGTATTCCATAGTTTCTAACCGCAGCTTCCAGTATGAAATTTTGAGGGGTGGTCAATTGGTTCGCCGGAGCAATGGTATACGGATTTTGAGTAGGAGTAATAACTGAAAGATCGTAATTGTTAATCACACGCAGTTCAATGTCATCAATTACCAAAATGAATTTGTCATTGGAGGTATTTCTGAAACCGATGTATACATTTTGGCCGGTGTATGCATTTAAAGGAACGGAATGTGATGTCCAGCTTGAACTTTCAGCGGCAGTAGAAAAAATGACTGTGGATGCACTTACCTGATTGCCAAGAACTCCAGTGCCACCGGTCGGAACATTCGGAGCTACCATAATGCGCACTTCGTATCCATCCGGATAAGCAGGATCATATGCTTTCGCATTCCAGAAAAGGGTTGTATTTGGCTGGATGGTCTGTATGGGGGTCCACATGAAATCATCTGCCGCACCTACCGGTGAGTAATAGGAAGTACTGAATGCTGCCGAATCAATGACATTGCCTCCAAAATCCTCTCTTCTTTCCCAGGCTTCATTTACATAAGCTACCTGAGCATCAGGAGTTCTGTTGTCAACATTTCTAAGTAAAAAGCCAGGGGCAAAAGTGTAAGTACCTGCGCCGCCTGCAGTCGGTCCTGGTATTCCATCGAAATCTTCGAGATAATAAGTTTGGGAAAAACTGACAAAGCTCCACAAAGAGACAATGAATAGGATGTGTTTTTTCATAATATGTAAGTAATAGGAGGCAAAGTTACTCAATATTACCGGATTGGAAAAATCAAAAGCCATCCGTGAATTCACGAATGGCTTTTAGTTCTGATACCTGCTCCAAAAAAGCTTTTGGAACGGAATTATAAGGTATAAGCGTTCTTGTCAATCAAATATTGAGCAATTGCCTGTCTTTCGTTTTTCGGGTTGATCGGATCAAGCTTCGTAAAACGCTTCACACCGGTTGCCATCATGCGAGCCTCATCACCGTCTGCGAAACTATAAATTGCATCTTTTGCGGCTTTGTCAATCAGCTCTGCAACGTCGTAGAAATACGTTTTAACAATAGAGATTGGAATAGCTGCCGCTGCTTCCCCTTGTTTTTCAATTAATTTCTCTACACGGAGCAGCACCGATTCAGCCTGGTAAACCCAGATGGCGATATCCGCAATGTTCATAAGGACTTCCTGTTCTTTCGACAGGGTCTGCATCAGTTTTTGAACTGCAGAACCGGCAACCATCAAAATGGTTTTCTTGAATCCGGAAAGTGCTTGTCGTTGTGAGGCCAACGGGTGAGATCCCGGTTCTGTCATTTCAGGAATACTCATTAATTCGGAAGCGACTTTCATAGC
>DJFP01000194.1:25917-29989 GCA_002432565.1 Flavobacteriales bacterium UBA5869 | reverse complement strand
TATCCCATTCCTCCGAAAATCTGAACACCTTCATCGGCAACATAATCCAAACATTCGGAGCCGGCAACTTTGAGGATTGCACATTCCGGGGCGAATTGTTCGATTCCTTTTAATGTAGCAGAACCTTTCTCCATGCCGCCTGCCACATATGCCTGGATTGCATCATCGATATTCTGACCGGCACGGTAGATAGCAGATTCAGCTACGTATGCTCTGATGGCCTGCTCGGCAATTTTGAATCGGATAGCACCATATTTTGAAATGTTTCTTCCAAACTGTTCACGTTCATTGGAGTAACGGATAGAATCCGTAATGGTTTGTTTTGCTCCGCCCAATACTCCGGCAGCCAATTTGATACGACCGATGTTCAGGATGTTTAAGGCAATTTTAAACCCGTTTTCACGCTCTGAAAGCATGTTTTCAACCGGTACTTTCACATTATTGAAGAATACCTGGCGGGTTGATGAACCCTTGATACCCATTTTCTTTTCTTCCGGATTCAGGCTGATCCCTTCCGAATCTGCTTCTACCAAAAATGCCGATAGGTTTTTGTCATCGTCGATTTTAGCGAAAACAGTGAAAAAATTTGCGAACCCTCCGTTGGTAATCCACATTTTCTGTCCGTTCAGTACATAATGTTTTCCATCAGGTGTGAGAACAGCCTTTGTTTTACCTGAGTTTGCATCCGATCCCGCACTTGGTTCGGTTAAGCAGTAAGCAGCTTTCCATTCCCCGCTTGCCAGCTTCGGAATGTATTTTGCTTTTTGATCTGCATTTCCGTAGTATAACAAGGGTAAAGTACCAATTCCCGTGTGAGCGCCATAAGCCACGGAGAATGAGTGTCCTTTTCCAAGGTGCTCGGTAGCTAAAAGGGATGTTTTGAAATCAACACCCATTCCGCCTAAATCTTCCGGAACAGATAATCCAAGCATTCCCAATTCACCGGCTTTTTGAAGCAGTGAAGGCATTAACCCTTCTTCCATCTTGTCGATACGCTCCAGGATCGGTGTGATCTCCTGTTCAATAAAATCATCACAAGTCTGAGCAATCATTCGCTGCTCTTCCGACCATTCTTCCGGGGTGAATATTTCTTGAGGGGTAACATCGCGGATGATGAATTCTCCGCCCTTAATAGCTTGTGACATAATTTTATATTGTTTTTAAGTTCGTTTCTTGCGTCTAAGATATGAAATAAAATATTATTATGCAAGCATAGTATTGTTTTATTTTCCAGTGAAGCCATTTGTGCCTTCGACTCCGCTCAGTCACCTCATGCCTTGAGAGCTCTTAAAGGGACACTGAGCGAAGTCGAAGTGTGTCCTTTGAACCTGTTTAATTGATATGCCTTGTAATTTACGAGAATTTCCTGATAAAACAGCAGTTTGCTCATTGTAATACAGCATACGATAAATTTACTAAAAACTTAGTCTCAATCCTCACCCGGGTAAGAAAAATTCGACTACATTTGACCATTGTAAACTGCTATGGCACAACAAGATATTCTATCAACTTTGCGTAAGCTCATTTCTGGAATGGATGAGAGCCTGGTAATTTTTGATCAAGACGGAAAGATCCTTCATGCTTCCTTTGACCTGGAAAAATTGCTGGAACGGGAAAGCTTGGTAGGGACTACCATTTTTGAGCACCTGACTTATGAACATGAGCGCATTGAACATTTCCTGCGTGATCTGAATACTTCCCGATATGTGGACCTACAGGTTATGCTCAAGCGCGGTACCGGCGTGTTTGCTTCAAGAATGCGTTTGGCAGCCTGGAAAGTAGACGAGAATGAATACCTGGTACTCGGTAGTTTAGTGGACGCAACTTATATCGAACGAAGAAGAAGGGACTTACTGCGTAAGACGCTGACTATCGAATTACTTTCCAAATCGAAGAAAATCCGGAGCGGTAAACTGCATGATGCAATCTATGAAATTCTCGAAATGTCTTCTAAAGCTGTCGGAGTAACTCGTGTAAATGCCTGGTTGTTCGATGAAGCTCATGAACATATTGAATGCATAGGGAATTATGACACGAGGGTAGGCAAAATGATTCCGCAGGAATCCCTTCCGGTTTTTGAGATGCCGACTTATTTCATGCTTTTCGAAACTGAAAAGATTATCCTGGCAGCGAATGCTCAAACTTCACCTTATACATCCGAATTGAATGATGCTTATCTGATACCGAACGGAATTGTTTCGATAATGGATATTCCTCTCCGGTCTGAAGGCAGTATTATCGGAGTTATTTGTTTCGAGCAGGTAAAGCAAGTGCTGAATTGGTCTTTGAATGATCAGAAATTCGGATTAATCGCCGCACAAATGGTTTCTTTAGCAGTTGAAACACATAAACGTAAAATTGCACAGCAGGAATTAGAAGCAGCGCTGCGTCAGCAAAAACGCTTGTTGACGGAGACCAATCATCGTATCGTAAACAACCTGAAGATCACCAGCAGTCTTTTGAACATACAGGTTAGCAAGGCCAGGGATGTTTATCATAAGAACCTGATGCTGGATTCTGTAAACCGGGTCCAGAGTATTTTGAAGCTGCATGAGATGCTTACTGAAAATTCCAAAAACCTGCGGATTTCTTTAAGTCAATATATAAACCGACTGGTTCAAAGTCTGCGTGAAAGTCTTTCATTCCCTCAGAAGCAATTGCAATTATTGACCAGTATAGACAGTTGTGAAATAAAAAGTTCACTGGCTATATCTATCGGAATCATCATCAACGAGGCGGTCTTGAATTCTTATAAGCATGCTTTCGGAGAAAATGAGATCGGTGTGATCCGGATTGATTTTCAAATGCATGGACCAAAGGGAGTTCTTGAAATTTCTGACAATGGAAGAGGAATTAAGGAAAACCGTGAATTGTCCGGAAGCGGTGTGGATATCATTCGTGGAATGGTGGAACACCTAAACGGTAACCTGGATATTGACGGAACGAACGGAATGAAAATTTGTGTTTCTTTCTCTTTACGATAAGATTTTGAACATTTCAAAGTGTTGAAGTACGTCGAATAACTTGTAAGAAGGTCCGACTAAAGTGTATCCCAATCTTTCGTAGAAGGGAAGTGCGTAATCGCGCGCATGAAGGATCAATTTTCGATATCCCAGATTCTGTGCTTCATTTTCCAGGGCAGTCATGATCTTTCGTCCGTAGCCTTTGCCTTGCAGGTGGGATTCTACAGCTACAAAACGAGCCTGGCAGACTGTTTCATCGACACTGTCCAATCTGGCTACAGCAATGAATACATTGTTTTCGACCAGTGTGAAATGAATACCGGTTTCATCTCCTTCATTGCGCTCGGAACCTCTTTCTTTTCCGAGGGGCTCTCTCAGGATTCGATAACGAAGATCGTAGTAAGCATCCCAGTCTTGTTCGGAGGCAGGTTTTTTAACTTCTATCATGATTTTACCTGGAAAGCAATTTGTGATACACGTTTTGTATGAATATGTTCGATTGTTTCCGTTCGAACCAGGTGTTGGCTCACCGGATCTTCAAACACTTGCTCCAAATCTTTGATAAGGCCTGCCGGGACGAAATGAGCGTGCATAAATGCAAGAATATCGGCGGCATTGCAATGTGAAACGATCTCAGTGATAATTTCCTGTAACACTTTCCGGTTCTTTACCCGTTCTACATTTTCTGAAAAACGCGGATCAGAAGGCAGGTCCGAAAGATTTAAAAAATCACAGAGAAGCTCAAAGTGCTTATTGCTTCCGATCGCAAAAGTGATCAGCTTACCATCGTTTGTAATAAAAATCTCACCGTACGGAGCAATATTCGGATGAAGACTTCCGATTCTTTCAGGAATATGTCCTTCCATTAAATAGTTGGAAGCCTGGTTTGCCAGGGATGCAATTGCAGCGTCGTATAGTGAAACAGAAACTACAGCACCTTTTTGCGTTTTTGTCCTGTTTAGCAAAGCTGTCAGAATTCCCTCTTTCAATTGGTGTGCAGCCAGCACATCAATCAAAGCTACCGGCATCTTCACCGGTCCGGACTCAGGTGTTCCGTTCATGGACATAAAGCCTGTTTCAGCCTGGAGAATGAGGTCATAGGCCACTCT
>DJFP01000194.1:0-25907 GCA_002432565.1 Flavobacteriales bacterium UBA5869 | reverse complement strand
AGGAAAATATCTGCTGTTTTAAGCCTGTTAATCAATTCATCACGCTGGGATTCGTTTTTGAAATCGAGTTTCAGGTATTGCTTGCGGTAGTTTACAGATGAAAAATAAGCTGATACAGAAGTGTTTTTATCTTCGGACGCTAATTTCCATGACCGTGTAACATCCGGAATTGCCGGATTCTCGATTTTTGTGACCGAAGCCCCTAATTCTGCAAAGAATGTACCTACGGATGGTCCGGCCAGAACAGTAGAGCAATCAATCACTATCAGATCTTCAAACATGCCCCAAAAGTAGGAAATCTTAGTCTGCTTTTGCTACAGGTACCGGAATTACTTCTTCTACTTTTACTTTGGTTATCCCGTTCCTTACAAAATTCAGTTTTTGAGCCCCGGCCATGCTCAGATCGATGATATGCGGAGAAGATTTTCCCATACGGTCTACAACTTTCACAACGATGACTGAATCATTCTTTAGATTCGTCACCTTCAGGATGGTTCCATACTTTAGGGACTTGTGGGCGCAATACATACTGTCTTTGTGATAGGTGGCACCTGAAGCTGTTCTTCTGCCTTGAAATTTGTTCGAGTAATAACTTGCATTACCTGTCTGAGCGAACGGTGTTTGATCGCATGTCGCCGGTAATTTTAGCGATGGCATAAGCTGAAAACTCACCAAAAAACTACCTGCAATTATTCCTAAAATCCAATATCTCAAACCGTCTAAAATTAAAAGTTGGGTAGCTAAGATAGGAAAACCGAAAAGTTCTAATGCCATATTTTACAATTCGTTAACACAAAAAAGCCCGATTTCTAACTTGAAACCGGGCTTATAAAAGCGTGTTTTCGTACTATTTTTTGATGACTAATTTTTGCGTTGAGATGGTGCTGTTTGTTTTCAAAACAACCTGATAAATACCTGTTTGCAGGTTGTTTAATGAAAGCTCGTTGTTCAGGATGTTTTTAGTTTCCAATACCAGTTTTCCGGTCAGATCGTAAATGGAAGCTTCGGTAACAGAAGCACCGCTAAATTTAATTTTATCTTCTGCCGGATTCGGGTATAAATGGATTACATCTGATATGGCTTCATCCAATCCAAGCGGCAATTCATTGATGTTATATGTTGTATTGGTAATGATCGCCGGATTGAAGTCAAAGTAAATGTAAGCGGTATTTTCAATGACGGAACCCTCAGGTAATCCAGCTTCTTCAGAAATCGAATAGATGACAAATCCCTGTGATGCATCCAGGTCGACAGAACTTTGTCCCAGGTTAATATCGTTGAAGGAGAACGTAACAACCCGTGTTGTCGGATTGATTGACGTTGCAACTCCATGTTTTGCTCCCACGTATTTAAATGTCGACAGATCCAGGTTCGGTGCGATTGTGTCCTGGATGACAACATCGATGGCATCAAAATTTCCATCGTTCTGGAAATGGATTACGTATTCAAATTCCTGTACCGTATTCGGATCGATATTGGTTGGCTGGTCCACCAATTTTTCATTCGGGTCGTAAGAATTAAGTACTACACCACAGATCGTATCAAAGTTGTTTCCGAGGAAAGAATCGTTTGGATTCGATAAAGCCACCTGGAAGCAATACGGAGTTCCTGCCGGAGTATTCCCTGGGAAATTAAATGGAATGTGAATGTACTGGCAATCGGAAAGACCGAGAATGTCGAAAGTCAGGATGTTTCCTGTCACGGACGCATTTGTAAGTCCGGTCGTATTCGGTACAAAACTCGCCGGCATTTGAAGCGAAACAGTTACATCAGAAGTGTCAGAACAAGCATAATTGCAAATGTTCAAATACAAATGACCTGTTTGCAGCGGAGCTACAAAATTACTTCCCCAGCCATAACTAACTCCAAAATCCGGGTTCGGACTGGGAATACTGCAACTTACGGTCATAGTTTGCTGCGGATTGTTTGCCATTCCATTCGGATTGAATGAAGTGATAGTAAAATTCGGGCTCGTTTGGATCAAACCATTGGCAGCTAACCAGGCCGGATCGATTTGAGCGGTGTAAGGTGCATTCGCGGGGTTGAGTCCAGTGTAAACCGCAGCTGTTCCGGGACTGGATGAAGGCAGCAGGATCGTGACAGTTCCATTTACGTCCGTAAACTGATAAGGAACGTTCATGTAATTGACAGAAGGAGCAGTCTGCATGGTATAAATCCACAAATAACCGCAATTGGAAGCTCCGGGAGCATTCACGTTGGCTGTTTGACCTGCATCTACATTTGCACCGGCAGTTCCACTGTAAATGTTGAACGATACGGCATAACTCCCGGGAAGTGTGTAACCGTGAGTCACCTGAGTATAATGCGTAATGTTCCCGGCAGTGGTTGAATAATTGTAGGTAGTGGTGTTTCCGTCACCCCAATCTACAGATAAAACTCCTCCGGTTTCAGCCAGCGCACCGATTGTCATTTGAACACCAAAAGTAGTTTGACATCCATACATGGTATCGGCATAGAACGAATAACTGGTTGTTTGCCCAAATCCTGTTACATGGACCAGGCTCATCAGTAATAAAAGTGTATAAATTTTTCTCATAGCATTAGTTTTCAGAAAGACTCATGAAAAAAACAATGGTTGTATATATTTGATAATAATCTTGTTAGTTGCGGATTTGGATGAGTAAAAAGCGGGATTGTGAAGTTCTTTTTCAACAGGTATACCTGAGAGTTTTTCCGAACTTTTATATTTGTGTTTATGCAAAAAAATGAATTCGTAATAAATGCCTCAGGATTAAAGGAGAAGGCAATTCAAAATACCATTAATTTATTGGAAGAAGGGGCAACTGTTCCCTTTATTTCGAGATACCGGAAAGAAATGACCGGTGGTTTGGACGAGGTTCAAATTACCCAAATCCGTGATTTGGCAAAAAAATACGATGAAATTATTGCACGTCAGCAAACCATGATCGCATCCATTGAAGAGCAGGGAAAATTGACGGACGAACTGAAAAATAAAGTGTTGACCTGTTTTGATTCCGTGGTACTGGAAGATATCTACCTGCCATACAAGCAAAAACGTCAGACAAAAGGAGATAAGGCAAAGAAGCTGGGGTTGGAACCTTTGGCCCGAATGATTATGTCGCAGCGCGGCGGTGATCCGGAGCAAATGGCAGAGCGCTTCCTGAAAGGAGAAGTAGTGGATGAGGATATGGCCATCCAGGGAGCTGTAGATATCATGGCAGAATGGATCAATGAGAATGCCATCGCACGTGGACGCGTAAGAACCTTATTCCAGCGAAAAGCAATCCTGGCTTCAAAACTGGTGAAAGGAAAGGAAGAAGAAGGTGCAAAATACCGTGATTATTTTGATTTTTCCGAACCGCTTTACAAAACAGCATCTCACCGTTTCCTGGCAATTATCCGTGCCGAACGTGAAGGAATTCTTTCTTTGAAAGCACAACCGGATAAAGAAGACGCCTTGGAATCATTAGAGCGTTTCTTTGTCAAGACAGACGATGAATGTGGTGATTTGGTGGCTCGTGCCTGCAAGGAATCTTATTCCCGATTGATGTGTTCTTCCCTGGAGAATGAACTATTGGCGCAAGCCAAGGAAAAAGCTGATAAAGAAGCGATTTCCGTGTTTTCAACGAATTTGAAACAATTACTGCTGGCACCACCGGTTGGAAATAAACGTACACTGGCAATCGATCCGGGTTTTAGAACGGGATGTAAAGTGGTTTGTTTGGACGAACACGGAAGCTTGCTGACCAACGCAACCATTTATCCGCATGCACCGCAAAATGAAAAGGATAAAGCTTCGGCTAAGATTGCACAATTGGTGCAGGCTTACAAGATGGAAGCCATTGCCATAGGTGACGGAACTGCCGGAAGAGAAACAGAACATTTCATCAAACACATTCGTTTTGACCGCGACCTGGATGTTTATGTGGTTCGTGAAGACGGAGCTTCTATTTATTCGGCAAGTCCTATCGCACGAAAGGAATTCCCGGATTACGATGTAACGGTTCGCGGAGCAGTTTCCATTGGCCGCAGATTGATGGACCCGCTTGCTGAATTGGTGAAGATCGATCCGAAGTCGGTTGGAGTAGGTCAATACCAGCACGAAGTGAACCAAACTTCCCTGAAAGATGCTTTGGATGATGTGGTCGTTTCTGCCGTGAACGCGGTTGGGGTCGATTTGAATACCGCTTCTCCTTATTTATTGAGTTACGTTTCAGGTTTGGGGATGGGGCTTGCGGAAAACATCGTTGCTTACCGAACAGAGAACGGCGGGATTAAATCACGTGATGAACTGAAAAAAGTAAAAAGATTAGGAGATAAGGCTTTTGAACAGGCTGCAGGATTTTTACGTGTGCGCGATGGAGAAAATCCTTTGGACAATTCATCCGTTCACCCTGAAAGTTATAAGTTCGTCAATCAAATTGTGAAAAAGTTAGGTGTTGAGCTGAAAGATTTGATCGGGAATGAAGCCAAGTTGAAAGAAGTGAAGCAAACTGATTTCCCCGAGATCGATTCATTCACTTTCACAGATATTATCAAAGAATTGAAAAAACCGGGACGCGACCCTAGAAAACAGGCAAAAGTCCTGGAATTCGACAGCCGTATCAAAACCATTTCCGATCTGAAAGAAGGAATGATCCTGAATGGTATCGTCACCAATGTAACCAATTTCGGTGCTTTCGTTAATATAGGCATCAAAGAAAACGGACTGATCCATAAATCACAGTTAGCGGATGTTTACGTGGAAGATCCAACGCAGTTCATTTCCCTGCATGAGCATGTGGAAGTGCGGGTGGTGGAAATCGACGAAAGCAGGAAACGGATTGGTTTGCAGCGTTTAAATTAGACCAAACTTGCTTTAAAATGATCAAGTCACTACTAACCTTCCTCCTGATTGCTCTTTCAAGCCTTGCTTGTTTGGGACAAATGCCTGATTCGGTAAAGATCAATAACGAATGGCGGTATGTTTACCCGGTTCAGGAAGCAGTTGAATATTCCAATAAATTTTACAATAAGTTTGGTCTGAAGTGGGAAGAATTGCCTGTTTGGATCGAATGGAAACTTGCAAATGACCCAAGAGTAGAACTGAAGTCCAAAAAGCTGCGAAAAGCCATTTATGCCGAGCTTTTTAAGAGATTGGAAGTACGTGATTCCATCCCTGCAAAAGGACATTTAAGAACTCCGCATTATACAGAAGGGATTCGCGAATGGAAGGATCCGGACAACAAACCAGTGGACTATAATTTCCCTACAGAAATATTGGACAATGTTCCTCCTGTTGCAAAAAGTCTGCCTTCCGGGAAATATGTGCTTTATTATAATCCCTATTTAATCCTGGATAAAGGCGGAAAACCAAGAATTGTCCAAAACCAGGTTGCCGGGTTATTTGAAATGAAGGAAGGTGAACTGGATAAGCGTTTTCTGCGACTGGATCTATTTGGCGACACATTAACCGACGGCATTTACGATTCCGGGTTAAAAACAGGCAGGTGGTTTGAATTCCAGGTGACAGATTATTCCGTGAATAAAAAATTTTTCGATAGCACGAATTACGAGCTTGGACTGGAGCATGGAGAAAAAAGAGAGTATTTCGGAGAAGATTTAACTGCGGTTAAAAACTATAAAAATGGAGTCTTGACCGGCTTGGTGCTTGAATTAACACCTACTGACAGTATTGTCTATGATGCTGTTCAGTTTAGAGACTTTTTGATTAATTATAGTGAATTCTTTTTTCGGTTGAATACACCGTCCTTAGCTTCTTTGATCAAAAAAAACTTACTGGAATTAGAAGAGGTAGAAGGAATAGTACCTGAACTGAGTTATTTCGGTGAAAAACACATTCCTGACAGGATACTTCCTGATTCAATGAATGGGGATAAAGAAAAAATCGTGTTTCGCAAATATAAATGGAATGATTTACCCAAATTTCAAACCTATTTCAAAAAATTTGACAGGAAGTCAAAACAGTTGGTTTACTCCTGTTTTTTGGATACAGTTACGCGTAAATTTTCCGGTGCGGGCTGGTATCCAAACGGACAGCTTTTCGATACTATTTGGACCAATAAAGACTCTATAGTTGAAAGGATTATTTATGATTTAAATGGGAAAGCTATTTATACTAGTACGGATGTAAGAAAGCCATCGCTTCAATTGATTGATGGAATTTCAGTCGAAAAAAAATACAGGGATAGCAAACACATTTTTGGTTACAGCTCATTAGAAAAAACGGAACGGAATGATACCATTTATTCAGTCATACAATGGGATTTGAGTAAAAAACGCCTTGGAGCAGGTTTTCAGTTGAAAGGCGATTCTGTTTGGCAGTCTATTCAGTATTCCGCGAATGGTTATTACCTCAGACAAACGGGATCTTCTTTTAGAATACAGATCTGCCAGGAACAAAATTTGAGGGTGCAACTTTTTCAGGGAGATTCAAACGTCCAAAAGTTAACTGTCTTTTTAGATGGTAAGCCCTATGAAGGGCCAATTTCTTTCAGGTATGAGCAGAAAGGAAAATCCGAAAAGTGGACACTGCGACTTGCCGGAGAGAATGTTTTTGAAGGTGAAAGAAACAAAAAACTCAGAACTTATTCAGGATTGGACGGAGATTTTATGACCTCTCTTTGCGGTCAATTGCTCGGATTCAATGATGAGGATCTTCAATTAAAATCATTCCGTGGAAATATTCAAAATAACTGGTTAGAGGGAATCGTGAAAATACAGGGTGAAGCAAACGAAAACCTTGAATTAAGCTACAAAAATGGTTTGCCGAGCGGAGTTGTTGAATTGACAACCAAATCGAACAAAAAGGAACAAAAACAAATAAAGAATTGGATTGAAACATATTCTGCCCATCGTTTTTCTAACAACAAATTTAAACGGAAGTATATTTCTGAATCTTATGCGCTAAAAGATGGGGTGCTGGATGGCTCTTATGTTTCTTATTTGTCAAATGGAGATACGCTGAAAGTAATTCCATATTCCCAGGGTATGATCGATGGAAGGTTGAAAAAAATAGATACTGAGGGTTTCCTTTATGCTGATTTTCATCGGGATGGTTTAGTAGGGGAATTTACTCGCTTGAAGCAACTTGCTTATAGTTCTGACTACGATACATCATTTTATGCCAAGTTTGACGAAAATGAAACTTTCCTGGAAGGATTCGAAATTGATGAGAATAGATTTGATGAGAAAAGGTATAGAATTTCTTATGAAAGGAAAGATAATGGCTATGTGAATTATAAGATCGATGATTTGACAGCAATTATTGAAAGAGGAGTTTTGAATAGGTTTGATTATGTATATCAGGAAACCTACTCCAATAATCTGCTAAAAAGTTCGATGAATCATATTGATTCCACGAAGCCGGTCTCAGGCTCTGATTTTCTTTCGTTTGTTTATGGCTATAATTTGGGTGTCTTGGGAATCGCAGCGCCGATTAGAACCCATTACGTTTCAAAATATGCAGGTAATTGGCGAAGAAAAAACAGTAACACACCTGATTTGAATGATTATTATTTCAGAAAGTACTTTCCAAATGGTGTGGTTTCAAGGGAAGGGAAATTTGTTTCAATCGGCAAAGGTTCCCATGTAATAGGCCATAATAAATCCGGTTTGTGGAAAGTGAACAATTACGAAGGTCAAAAACTATACGAATTAGTGTATTTTGATTCGCTGATTAAACAGGGAGATCAACAATGGGAAATCATTGGTCTGCAAACTGATTTTGATACACTCGGAAATGTACTTTCAAAACGATACGTACTGTTTGAAAAGGAAACTTACCAATGTTCCAGTGACGACTATTATACCGAACGACAATTCATTACGATTTCAAGTTCAGATCCAAAAAAGTTGAACGGTCTTACCAAAAACTATTACGACAACGGAGCTTTAATGAACGAAGGCGAAATGAAAAACGGATTGCCGGACGGTTTGTGGAAGTTCTATGCTCCGGATGGAAAGTTAAAGCTGCTTGGGAGATATGTGGAAGGAAAACAGAACGGGAAATGGCTTTCCGGGGATTTGGATGAAAAAGCCTATATCGGCGGGGTTTGCATCGATCCGGATGACCCTTATTACAAGTTCAATATTCACAGTCTCGAGAATGATAAAGGAATAGAAGTGACCGTTTATAAAAAAGGAGAAATCATCACGCGCATAAATTACGGGAAGAACGATAACCATGGAGAAGAAATTCGGAGTGATATTCAGTTGAGGTAAACAATTGCTGATTTTCAAAAAAAAGATGTATCATTACTTCCGTAAAAACTACAATTGGTATGAAAAAGGTTATTTTTTTAGTTGTCATGCTGTTTTCAGGAATCAGCTTTGGGCAGGATTACAGATCCGGTGATGTGGAATTGGATGCAAGTTTGAAACTTGTGAATACGGATGCAAATAAGGATTTGCCCGCATTTAAGCTGAATTTAACCAAAACATTTAATGCGACAATGCCGCAGGTCGACGCTTGTTTTAAGATCGGGATGAATGCAGGAGATGCTTTCATGGCTTTCCAGGTTGCTAATATTGCTCGAAGACCAATCGAACAGGTGATTACGGTTTACAGATCCAGTAAATCAAAAGGCTGGGGAGCAATGGCTAAAGAATTAGGGATCAAACCGGGCTCTGCTGAATTTCACGCTTTGAAAGGAAAAGTGAAAGACAAATCGAAAGGAAATTCGAAGCCAAAAGTTACCGGCAGTGATAAAGGAAATGGGAAGTCCTCTGGAAATTCGGGAAAATCGAATGGAAAGGGTAACGGAAATGGTAAAGGGAAAAAATAAGAGTCAGCATTAGCTGACGATTCGATACAGATCCCGGATATCCGGGATTAGAGCAGTCGTAAAAAAGATTTAAGAAAGGGGCAGACAGCCCCTTTTGGTTTATTCGTGTTTCTGGGGTAAGGATATGGTTATCCGTTAATTATCTCCGGGTAGTTTTTAGTATTTCGAGAAAATCGCTCCTTTAAACGGTGTCCAGACACAAGCTTTCTGTCCGCCGCGCTTCAACGCATTATTCGTCCAGGTATTGCACGTATAAGTCATATTGTACTCAATACTGGAGTCAAAAAAGAAATCATAAGTTCCGTAAGGATGGTTTTCGATCGCTTTTGCTTGCCCATTTTCAAATTGGAAACTGCTGTGAATAAACCCACATAAGCGCTGGTATTGTTTCTTCGTCAAATGCAGCTCCACCAACCTCTTTTTATCCAAATCTTTTGGGGTGCAAAGGATCAAATGCATAGCTCCCGGACCTCTTCCGAAAACAGTATTTAAAACAGTTCCCACCTCCATATCGCTCCATTCCTTGGTCTTTAGAAAGAACTTTTTATCTCCCCAGCCAAATTTTAAATGCGTTTGAAAAGTGTCAACCGCTAGTTTTTTTTCCAGGTCCAGTGTTTTTTTCCAGTCTTTCAAAGGATGCCTGATCGGTAGAATAATGTCCGAATGAATTCCGTTTGTGGAAAGATAAATAGTTTCGGTTTTGGGATCAGTTGTTTTTTCAGCTGCTATGCTAAACGGAGAGATGACAAGGAAAATCAGCATGTAGATGCAGATAAATGCAAACAGCATTTCAAAGAAAATCCGAATGCTTTTGGAAAATATGCTCACCGTTTTTTTCATANNCCTTGATAAATCACCTCATTTTAGTACCTTTGTGCCTTCGCTGAAGCTTTAGCCCAAGCGTTGCAACTTAAATAAATAAAAATTAACCCTGACGATGAATGTCAGGATTTAAAAACAACAACATGGAAATTCCAAAAACGTACGAACCCCGTTCAGCAGAAGAACGATGGTACAGCCATTGGATGGCTAAGGGTTACTTTCATTCAGAACCAGATGATCGTGAGCCGTTTACCGTCGTCATTCCTCCGCCGAATGTAACGGGAGTCTTACACATGGGACACATGTTGAATAATACCATTCAGGACGTATTGGTTCGTAAAGCGCGAATGGAAGGTAAGAATGCATGCTGGGTTCCGGGAACGGACCATGCATCTATTGCTACGGAAGCAAAAGTTGTTCATCGATTAAGAGAACAAGGCATTAAAAAATCAGACTTAACGCGTGATGAATTCCTGAAGCATGCTTTCGAATGGAAAGAGCAGTACGGAGGAATCATCTTGCAGCAATTGCGCAAGCTCGGTGCTTCCTGCGATTGGGAAAGAACTGCTTTTACGATGGATCCGGAGTATTCGGACTCGGTAATTGGTGTATTCATCGACTTGTTTAATAAAGGAAAGATTTACCGCGGTGTGCGCATGATCAATTGGGATCCGGAAGCACGCACAGCACTTTCCGATGAAGAAGTAATCCATAAAGAGGTAAACTCAAAATTGTTCCATGTGCGTTACAAAGTAGCCGGAACAGATGATCAGTGGCTGACAATTGCAACCACTCGTCCGGAAACGATTTTGGGGGATTCTGCAATATGTATTCACCCGGATGACGAACGATACAAGCATTTGCACGGGAAACACGCAATTGTTCCTATTGCGAACCGTACCGTTCCGATTATTTGTGACGAATACGTAGAAATGGAATTCGGGACAGGTTGTTTGAAAGTAACTCCTGCTCACGATGTAAATGACTACGAATTAGGGAAGAAATACGATCTGGAAACCATTGATATTTTCAATGATAATGGGATTGTAAACGAAAATGGTCTGCACTATGCAGGTATGGACCGTTTCGATGTTCGTAAGGAAATTGCGAAAGAACTGGACGACAAGGGATACTTGGTGAAGGTAGAAGATCACATCAATAAAATCGGTTATTCCGAAAGAACAAATTGTGTGATTGAGCCGCGTTTGTCTCTGCAGTGGTTTGTGTCGATGAAAGAATTGGCGCAGCCTGCTTTGGAAAACGTAATGAACGGGAATATTTCGTTCCACCCGGATAAGTTCAAGAATACTTACCGTCACTGGATGGAAAATGTGAAGGATTGGTGTATTTCCCGTCAGTTATGGTGGGGACATCGCATTCCTGCATGGTATTTCGGGGAAGGTTCGGAAGATTTCGTGATTGCAAAAACCAGTGAAGAGGCCGTTGTTTTGGCTTCCCAGAAAGCTGGAAAAGCACTTACTGCATCCGACTTGAAACAAGATGAAGACGTATTGGATACCTGGTTCTCTTCCTGGTTATGGCCAATTTCCGTGTTTAACGGATTGACTCAGCCCGGGAACAAAGAGATCAAGTATTACTATCCGACAAACGATTTGGTAACTGCTCCGGAAATTATGTTCTTCTGGGTTGCCCGTATGATCATTGCGGGTTACGAATACATGGGAGAATTGCCTTTCAGGAATGTATATTATACCGGAATCGTTCGCGATAAACTAGGTCGTAAAATGTCCAAATCACTTGGGAATTCTCCGGATCCGATTGAATTGATCGAAAAATACGGAGCAGACGGTGTTCGTTTGGGTATTTTGATCTCTTCTCCGGCAGGAAATGATTTGCCTTTCGATTCCAGTCAGTGCGAACAGGGAAGAAACTTCACCAATAAGATCTGGAATGCAGCCCGTTTGGTGAAAGGTTGGGAAGTAAAACCGATCGAACAGCCAAAAGCTTCCGTCAAAGCAATTGAATGGTTCAACGCACGTTTCAACCAGGAATTGGAGAATATCAATGAATTGATGGCAAAATTCAAAATTTCCGAAGCATTGATGGCAATTTATAAATTGGTGTGGGATGATTTCTGTGCCTGGTATCTGGAAATGATTAAACCGGGTTACGAACAACCGATCGATCAGGCAACAATGGATCAAACCATTGTTTTCTTTGAGAAATTGTTGTGCCTGCTTCAGCCGTTTACCCCGTTCGTTGCCGAGGAATTGTGGCACTTGCTGAGAGAACGCAAAGAAGGTGAGGATATCATCATTGCAAAGTGGCCCGTAGCAGAAGCTTATGACGATTCTGTATTGAAACAGTTTATTATTGCCGAAGATGTAGTTACTAATATCCGCAACATCCGTAAGAAAAATAACATCGCTAACAAAGTTCGTATTGAGTTGTTCGTTAAGAAGAATAATGAGATCGATCCTGCTTTTGATCCGGTGATCCTGAAAATGGGGAATCTTTCTTTGATGGAGTACACAACGGATAAGGTAGCTAATGCTAACTCGTTCCTGGTTCAGTCCAATGAGTACTTCATTCCTTTTGGAGAAGCAATTGATGTATCCGCAGAAAAGGAGAAAATGGAAGAAGAATTGAACTATACGAAAGGATTCCTGAAAAGTGTTCAGGGTAAACTGGGGAACGAGAAATTCGTGAACGGTGCGCCTGAGCAGGTTTTGGCCAATGAGCGCAAAAAAGAAGCAGATGCTTTACAGAAGATTGCCATTTTGGAAGAAAAACTGGCAAGTTTGAATTGAAAATGCTAATTCAAAATAACAAAAAGGTTGAAATGAAAATTTCAACCTTTTTGTTTTAACCACGGACCAATTAATAAAATATATGGTATTCGAATAAATCGGAAGAAGCATGGTTTACCTATCAATCCTGCGCTACAAAACGTGATAGATAAAAACCAATTAGCTGCTTCTCCGAATGCCTTGATAAACTTGATAGATTTCGCTGTTCTTCTGTTGTAAATAATCGAAGTAACGGTCGAAATGTGTCTTCAAAATCTGTTCAATCTCTTTGATCAAATACTCCAAACGAGGATTTAATGAAGGATTTCCGTTTTCAGATAACAGATCCAATTGGGCAACTTTTAACGCGAACCGCGAAAATGCCCCGCGAAACTCTTTGACATGGGTCCAACAAGAATGGTTGCTCACACAAACTGCTTCGATAGCCTTGTATGTTTCCAGTTGATTAATCGTTGTAACGTTCATGATTGACAAAGTTTAGCGTTGTTTTCTTTTTGAATTAACGCAGGAATAGTTGGATGGTTGTAATTAAAATCCCTAAAAAACCTTAACTGTAGCTTTCATGGATTAAACAGTTGTTTTTGGCTGATGAGTACTAAAGAACTTCAAACGATTCGGTTAATAAAACACCCGTTTCATCCACTACTGTCACCTGGTGTTTGCCCTTTTCAGGTTGAACAGAGATTTGATGGATATCTGAAGTAGAGCCGATAAATTCTTCATCGATGTGCCAATAAAGAACGCTGTTTTGCCGGGTATGCGCCACTTCAAAAATGACTTTACCTCGTAAGCCATTCAATTCGCGCGGAATGTAAATGCGTGTTTGCCGTTTTGGATAAATGAAACTCATTATATTTTCCGGTCTGTTGGAAGTGCATTTCGGATCGAAAGGGGGAACCGAATGATAGTTCGGATTTTGCTGCACATAATATTTCTCCATACTTGGAGGTAAAATAAACCACGACTTATGGATGATATTTCCACTTGCCTCACAATCCGCGTTCACCCGGAATGTTTCTTCTTTGTTTAAATGGACCAATTGATGATAGGAACAGTTCTTACTGATCAAACAGCTTGAGGGAACGTATTCGTAATGGGTATGCTCGCAATGACGATTCGAAATCTGACCGCTTTCATTGCAAATCTCAGTTCTGGTCATATTTGCTGAAGGTTTTGAAAACCATTTCCGTGGAGAATCGAGGTTTCTGAAAATGGCGAACAACAGCGGAGCAGCGGCTTTTACGCCGGTTAATCCGGGTCTTCCTTCTCCGTCTGCATTTCCTACCCAAACCGAAACAACGTATTTTGGTGTAACACCAACCGCCCAGGCATCCCGGAATCCGAAGCTGGTTCCTGTTTTCCAGGATATTTTTTGGGAGGATTCAAAAGCGCGCCAATTATTTTCTTCGTCCGGACGGTTTACATCAATCAGGGCATCGAATGTGGTGTATATGCAGGCTTTGTCCAGGTGTAACTTGGGGGTATTTTCGGCAGTTCCGACATAATGAATTTTGGAAGGATTGGGATTTTGGAGATGCTGAGCCATGGAATTGTAGCAGGCATTGATCTCCCAAACGGATGCTTCTGCACCGCCCAGGATCAAAGACAAGCCATAATGACCTGAATTTTTATTCATATTCCGGAATCCGAATTGCTTGAGATCGTTGTGGAATTTTGCCTGACCGTATTCGCGTAAAAGAAAAACCATTGGAATATTCAAACTTTTCGATAAAGCTTTATTGGCCGGAAGCGCTCCAGAGAATTGGCGGTTGAAATTATTTGGGGCGAATGTGCCGAAACGGGAAGGGAAATCACATAACAATTGCTTCGGAGTAATTAAACCGGATTCCATCGACTTGGCATAAAGCAAAGGTTTCAAAATACTTCCGGTGCTTCTAGAGGCCTGGATGCAGTCTACATCATAAGCATGATCACCTTCTGAGTTGTTTAAATTTCCTTTATAAGCAACGACTTCTCCGGTTTCAACGGAAGTGATCAAAACTGCTGCATTGAAAACTCCGTATTCATTCATGCGAAGCGCGTATTGCTCGGTTTCATTGTTTACCATCGTTTGAATTTCTTCGCGAATCGTTGACCGGATCAATTGTCCTTTTTGACCATGCATGATGCAGCGCTGCAGTAAGTGCGGAGCTTCTTGTGGAAGGGCAAGTGGTTTGTCGGGAAGCGGCTCTTCTAAAGCAAGGTGATAATTCAATTTGTCAATTTCCCCTTGTTCGTAAAGCATTTTTAGCAGCCTGTTCCGCTTTTTAAGCAAACTTTTGTGGTTTTTTCCGGGATAAATAAGTCCCGGAGCATTCGGAAGTACCGCTAAAGTTGCACTTTCCGCCCAGCTCAGGTTTTCCGGAGCGCGACCAAAATAACGCCAGGATGCGGCATCAATTCCGACCACATTATTTCCAAACGGGGCATTTGCCGTATACAAATTGAGAATCTCTTCTTTCGAATAGCTGAATTCTAAGCGTGTTGCCAGTAGTATTTCATGTATTTTTTCGGAATAGGTCCGTGAAGGATTTTTCCGCATCAAGCGAACGACCTGTTGGGTAATGGTGCTGCCGCCGCTGACAATTTTCCCCCGAGTGATGTTTTGGTAAAATGCACGGCAAATACCTTTTATACTTGCTCCGGCATGATAGTAAAAGTTCTTGTCCTCAAATGTGACCAAACAAACTGCAATTTTGTGCGGAGTTTTATTGCTCGGAGGAAACCGCCATTGTCCGTCTTTTGCTATGTGAGCTCCCAGCAATTTCCCGTTTTTGCCAACCAAAACAGTAGAGTAAGGATCGTTGAACAACCGGGAGGGCAAGGCCTGGATGTACCAGATCAGGAATCCGTAAAATAAAACACGTTTGATGGCCCGTTTTTTCCAACGGTATTGTTCCCTCCACCAAAAAAGTCGTTCTCGCATCGGTTTTTTTACTGAAAGTAACCGCTTGGAACAAATGGATTCCGGTCACTTTATTATTCGTTGAATAAGTAGTGAAAAGTGTGTGCTCTTTTTGATTATTTAAAAAGCAACTATTTGCAGGGATTTAGTAATTTCAACAACACCAAATTCTTTGAGATTCATGCGGTATAACCAACTTTTAGTGTGCTTGCTTTTCCTGTTCTCGATCAATACCGGATTCGGTCAATTGGCCAGCTTTCGAAATTTTTCGGTGGAAAACGGGTTAGGCCAATCACAGGTGTATTGTTCACTCCAGGACCATAAAGGTTATTTGTGGTTCGGAACAAGAGGTGGTGGTTTGTCGCGTTTCGACGGACAGAACTTTCAATCCTATACAGACAAGCAGGGATTAGTCAATAATTACATTTATTCCCTGCACCAGGGACACGATAAAACACTTTGGGTCGGAACGAATGATGGGTTGTCGAAATACAATGGAAAAGAATTCGAAACCATCAAAGTACCTGATTTCGGAAATCATTTTGCGGTGTTTAATATGACAGAAGACGTGTTGGGACACATCTGGTTAGCCACCAATCATGGAATATTTACGGTTTCAGGTGATTCGATCCGTTCATTGAACAATACGCTTGGAATCGGAGAGCGCACGGTGAATGCTATTTTTTTTGACAAAACAGGAGAATTATGGTTTGGAACGGGCAACGGACTTTTTTCTGCGAAAAGGACAGGCGGAACCGGAAGCTGGATTCTGACAGATCACGGAGGGAGAAGTCGTGTGATGAAAAATGCGATCACATGCATTACGGAAGATCAGCAAGGCGCTATTTGGATCGGAACGTATGGAGATGGCGTGTATGTTTACAACCGGAAGGATTATTTCCGCATTGATCTGAAGCGTGAACTTTACAAGCAGACAGTCTTCGATATTTTAATCGACGAACATCAAACGGTGTGGCTGGCAACGCTCAATCTCGGATTGGTGCAGGTAGACCGGAATACGAAAGAATTCACTCTGTATACGGAGAAGAACGGACTCGGGAATAACCATGTTCGATCAGTAATCAAGGATAATTGGGGTGATTTGTGGATCGGGACTTCAGGAGGCGGGGTTTCACAGTTTGCCGGGAAACTGTTTACCCATTATTCCACCAACTCCGGGTTGGGGGGAAACTTTATCTACTCAATCTTCCGTGACCATTCGGGGAAATTGTGGTTCGGAACTGCACAAAACGGGGTCAGCGTTTTGGACCAGGGAAGTTTTTCCCAGCATAACCTGCAAAATGGATTTGAAGCCATAAAAGTGAAAGCCATTGCGGAAGATCATGATGGCTTGATGTATTTCGGGACGGAAGGTCAGGGAATCGGAATGCTCTCGGCCGGTGGATTCAGCTGGATCGATCCGACACACAAATATTACGTGCGCCAAATGGTATGTGACAATAAAAACCGCTTGTGGGCAGCAACTTCCGGCTCAGGATTAATTTGTATCACGGACCAGGGGGAAAAAATTAAAGTGCTGACTGTTCGGGAAGGAATCATTCACATGCGCCTGACATCCGTTTATGTGGACAGCCGCGGGTTGGTTTGGTATGGGTCGGAATCAGCAGGGTTGGCGTGCTACGATCCGGAAACGGGGAAAAGCAGGGTTTTGACCAAAACGAACGGATTGAGTTCGGATGCGATAAGATCCATTGTGGAAGATTCCAAAGGCCGCATTTGGGTCGGAACTGCCGGAGCAGGAGTGAATTGCATTTCAGTGGGTACGAAATTGAAAGTCATCAAGAAAATCAGTATCTTGGAAGGGTTGCATTCGTCGAATGTGTACCTGATGGTGTTCGACCTGCGCGGAAACCTGATTCTGGGTTCGGAATCGGGGTTGGATGTGATTGATCTCAATGAAAACCTGGAAATCAAAAACAAGCGGCATTACGGAAAAAGCGACGGTTTTTTGGGAGTGGAAACCTGTCAAAACAGCGTTTGGAAAGATCAAGACGGGAAAATTTGGTTTGGGACAATCAACGGAGCGAGCTGCTATAACCGGTCGAATCTGCAATTGAACAAAACAGCACCGATTTTGAGTATTTTGGATGTGCAGTTGTTTTATGAGTCTTTGAGTACAAAGGGCTTTGCAAATAGCATTCTTCCCTGGAATACTTACCGGCCCTTTGATTTGGACTATGACCAAAATCACCTGAGTTTCATTTTCAAAGGAATCAACCTCAAAAATCCGGAAGGTGTAGAATATTCCTGGAAAATGAGCGGTTTCGAAAATAAGTGGTCGCCCTGGACAAAAGAACAACGGATTACCTATTCGAACATGTCGCCCGGAAAGTATGTGTTTTTACTTCGCTCTCGGAATGAAGATGGTTTTGTCAATCAAACTCCCGAACGCATTGAATTTACGATTGCCGCCCCGTTTTGGAAAACTACCTTGTTTATTTTATTGGAAACTCTTGTCGGAGTCTTGATTCTTTTAGCAATCGTTCAGTTTCTGACCAAACGGGTTCGGACAAAAGCAGAAGCCGCACAGAAAGAGGCGGAATTTGCCCGTAACATGCTGGAATTGGAACAGAAAGCCCTGCGTTTGCAGATGAATCCGCACTTTATTTTCAATGCACTCAATTCGATCCAGGGATTAATCGGTACAGAGAACGAGACAAAAGCTCGCTATTACCTGGCGAAATTCTCCCGCTTAATGCGCCAGATTCTGGACAATTCCCGGAATGCTACCATTTCATTGGAAGAAGAGATTTCTACGCTCGAAAATTACCTGTTAATTGAACAGTTTTGCAATGGAAACCATTTCGAATACGAGATCATTGTCGATTTGGAAACGGAATCGAGTTTCATTCAAATTCCTCCGATGCTCATTCAGCCTTTTGTTGAAAATGCTATCAAACACGGTTTCAAGTTCGATGCAACTGATTCCCGGAAAGGAAAAATTACCTGTTCGTTCCGGGAAGAAAGCGATGGGATCACCTGTGTAATCCGGGATAACGGGATTGGCCGCGAAGCAGCCGGAAAAAATCAGCAGTCCAGCAATGAACCGCAACATGTGTCGCGCGGTTTCAACGTGACAAAAGAAAGATTGGATTTGTTGAGTACCAATTCGGGCGGACATGAAGTCAAAATGGTAGATTTGTATGACGAAAACGGACAGGTTATCGGAACGGAAGTTCAACTTTTTATACCCTTGTAAATGATCAGAGCAGTAATTATTGATGATATCGAACAGGCGCGGATTACCTTCCGGAAAGACCTGGAAGTGTATGCTCCCGATATTGAAGTGGTCGGTGAAGCTTCAGGAGTGGTGGAAGGAGCCAAATTATTAAAGAAAACCCCCATCGATATTTTGTTCCTGGATATCCAGATGCAGGATGGTTCGGGTTTCGACTTGTTGGACATTTTACCTGAAATTCCATTCAAGATCATTTTTATTACAGCCAGTGATGCACACGCCATTAAGGCTTTCCGTTATGCGGCGATTGATTATTTGCTGAAACCTGTTGACCCGGATGAATTGACTGAAGCTTTGAAGAAATTCAGGAACCACAATCACAACGAGCAGGACAACTACCGTTTGCTGAACGAGTCCCTGAAACAAAGTCATAAAGTGCAGGAAAGGCTTGCACTACATGCACAGGACAAGATTCATATTGTGCAAATTGCGGATATTATTCGCTGTGAAAGTAATGTGAACTACACGGAATTCTTTTTCTCAAATTCAAAGCGGATAGTTGTTTCCAGGACGTTGAAGGATTTTGAGGATATATTAGGAGAACTGGGTTTCTTCCGCGTGCATCAATCGCATTTGGTCAATACGAAAATGATCCGGGAGTTTGTGAAAGTGGAGGGGGGACATTTGATCATGTCGGATGGAAAAATGATCCCGGTCTCAACCCGCAAACGTGCAGATGTGGTGAAGATGCTGGAACAGCTTTAGAGAATTACGAATGCCGAATTACGAATTACGAATTTGCTTCGTGTTAAACCAATGATCCAAAATCCAGGCCGGACCAATGAGCAGAAATTGAATGTCTTTCAGAAAAGATGGTTTTTTTCCCTCAATTTGATGTCCGTAAAATTGTCCGACCCAGGCCACGGCAAAAATAATCAGGGAACTCAACCACAAAGGACCGATTTTCGCCAGGAAGTAATTCCCGATCACGCAAATTGCTGAGAAAATCAAAATGTAGAACGCCATTCTCCAGGATAAGCGCAAATAGAAATACAATACAGGAATTAAAGCAACGACCGCCCAATTCACGTAAAGAAAATTATCCGAATGCACGAGACTGATCAATCCACGGTTTGGAATGCTCATTAAAAGCCCGACCACTGAAAAGAAAATGGCCGGAACACAGATGTAGTGAATTTTCTTATTTGTTGCATTTTGGTGGCTGACCGAATATTCTGCAAACCATTCTTCAAGTGTTTTCATGGGCGTGTTTTTGTAACAAGTTACGAAATGAGGATTTCTTTTGCAATAGGCGAAAAGAATAGATTGGTTTTAAAATTATATGGGTTGTTGATAGCAAATCTTTAGCTCTGATAAAATTACATTTGAGAACCAATCCACCCATTCGGAACCAAAATTGTTGCTTGTTTGTAGTATTTCAAGCTGCGGTCACAATCCCGATTACGCGACACGAAAATCTCAACTTTGGTGGAATATTGTTACCCGTCCTTAGCCGTTCGGTCGAAGAAAAAAGCCTTCCGTTTCGGCTGTCGATTCCGGAAAGTGCTCGTCATTTGGGATCCTGATCCCTTCTTTCTGTGAATCGACCTGAAACGGAAGGCTGCTTGAGTGCTGTAATCGGGTAAAAGGCAGTTTTGCCTACTTTTTCTGCCTTGGCAAAAAGTAGGAGAAAGAGATTTAACTAAAAGGCTGTCCAAATTCCGGACAGCCTTTTTCGCTATTAATTATTAGGATGATTTAGGTTGTTTCATAATTTTGGTGACTTCTACCCATCTGCCTTTTTCCTGCGCATTGACGGAATGATCATACATCGCTTCCGAAAACACTGCCGGTAAGTAGAATCTTCCTAGATAAGAAGCATTCAATTGTATTTTGAAAATTTTTGTTTCATTCGGTGCCAGTTTGAAATAACTGTAAACGCGGTCGTCCCGGTAATCCTGGTAATCAATATTCGGAGTGCTTTCTTCATCGTACAAGCGCGCATTGTGAATTTCCCAGCCGCTCGGCATAATCTGGTTCAAGGCCATTTCGCGGTAGAATTGATCTTTTGTTGGGTTCTTCAGTTTGACCTCCATGATAAAATCAGTTCCCTGTGTAATTTTAGAAGGATCAATAGAAACTCCGGCAAGATTGGTATAGTTGACGGTCATTTCCAGGTTGCTTCGGATCTTTTTTTCTTTCCCTATTTGAGGGACTTTTGTTGTACAGAAAGTCACATAGATCTTTTTCGAAGAAGTATTTCGAATGGTCAATCGTTTCAGCTTCGATCCATCTGCTTCCGTATAGTTTTTCGTAATCATGCACTTGGATGCAGCGATCTTTTCAGAGTTTACCTCAAATTGTAAGGTTCCGTTATTCTTGATTTTTCCGCTTGTCAATGCAAGAATACAATAACCTGCTTCCTGGGTACTCAACCACTGATTCGATTTCAAAACATCGGTGATCTCTTTTTCTAACTGGTCCGTCGATTTGGAGTCGATCATCAATCCCGCTTCCAGGTTCATAGCTTTGTCGCGTATAGTAGAACCGTAAGAATATCCGTATTCGCGGTAAGTGGGAGGTGCGAAACTTAAATTGCGCGTCATTTGTTTTGCCAGGTCTTTTTGTCCTGCCAGGTAATAAGCCGCAGCCAATCGCCATTTGGCGGTAACTCCCAATTTCCCGTTTTCTTTTAAGCGGTTCATGGCACCCAATTCCGGTTTTCCGGCCAATGCAAGTGTGTATAAGCGATAAGCCTGGATCAGTTGATGCGATTCTTCTGCGTGATGGTAATATCCCCGGTAGGAATCAGCTGTCCAGTTGTTGGCTTCATTTTTCTGGTATTCCATCCAGCGAGATTTTAGATTGGCAGGAAGCGTAAATCCGTGCTGCTCGGCTTCGATCATGAAATGTCCGGCGTAATTGGATCCCCAATCACTTGCTTCACGGTTTCCGGGCCAGTAGGCAAAACCACCTTCGTACTGCTGGAAACTCTGGTACTTGATTAATGCAGCCTTGATATTTGCCGACATTTCCTTTTTTTCCTTTTCGCTGAATTGCATCACGTCCATAGCAAAAAGCTGCGGAAATACTGCTGAAGTGGTTTGTTCGATGCATCCATGCGGATAATTGATCAGTTCGTCCATGCGTCCGCTGAGATTGATGGAGTTGAACTGGCTCGTCTCCAAAGAGTAGGAGTGAGAACCGCTGATCCCGTCCTGTTCCATGGTAAAACTGGCGGTAGAACCCGGTTCAATGATTTTCGTTTCACTTTCTAGTACCTTGGGGTTCGGACTGCGGACATCGACCTCAAATTCCTGGGTAGCCGTTTCAGCGCCGGATTTTGCAAAGATCTTGATTTTCGCAATGCCCAGTTTATTTGCGACTTTCAGTTCAAAGTTCACAATTTGGTCTCCTTCTCCGGCAAATTTGATTCCCTGGCTTTTGTTTCCGCTTACAGCCAGCAGATCGTTACAGCTTACCTGCACATCTACATGTTTAATATTGTCTTTCATAGCAAAAACGTCCACCGGCAATTGAATGGTTTCACCAGGACCGATCACTCGGGGCAAAGTGCCAAGCACCATCAACGGTTTTTTAATCGTAACGGTTTCTTCAGCGTTTCCAAATGCCGTTGCTGAATGAGCCACCACCATTACACGAACTGATCCGATATAAGTAGGTAGTTCAACCTGGTGTGTTTTGGAAGATCCGGCCGGTAAAACGAACGGTCCTAAGAAATGCACCATCGGTTTGAAGCGGTTTGCTTTCGGGCCTGCACCATCGTCTGCTGATCCGTCCCCACCGATACTCAACAAGCGATTCAGCTTCCCGGAATATGCTCCGATCACATAATCATACATATCCCAGGTTTTGATACCCAGTGCTTCTTTTGCGTAGAATGTATTCCACGGATTTGGGGTTTGGAAGCGGGTCAGGTCCAATAAACCATCATCTACAATTGCCAGGGTGTAAGTCATTCCCTTGCCATTTTTCTCGGAAACAGTGACTTTAGCTGTTGATTCCGGTCTCCATTCTTTCGCTGCAGTAATTTCAGGATGTAAATGAGTTGCCGGATCATCAACAATGATGGGAACGATTCCATACATTCGAATGGGTAAATCGTTGGTAGTTGCGCTGTGTGGCTGAATGAGACTGACATGAACATAGGCGTTT
The DNA here is from genome assembly GCA_002432565.1 of Flavobacteriales bacterium UBA5869. Lineage (GTDB taxonomy): Bacteria > Bacteroidota > Bacteroidia > Flavobacteriales_D > Crocinitomicaceae > Fluviicola. The sequence goes on along the minus strand of DJFP01000194.1, from coordinate 3,266 downwards.
GGAGCCATATCTTCGGTTGTTTCGAACGAACAAGTTGTTTCACCTTTGGTAGTATTCACCCAGAACGTCTTCACGATCTTAGTGCGTGTTTCAACCGAAATCAATGCTTTACCTGAAGCCGGAGAAGGAATGCTCAACTTCACAATTTCACCTTTGACGTAGCTTTTCTTATCGGTAGAAAAGTTCAGCATCGAAGCATATTCGTTGTTTTTCTGATTTCCGCGGCTCCAGTATGGAACATCAATCGAAATGATTTTTCCGGCCTGGTGAAAACCTTCTTCATCTGTCACAGTAACGAGGAATCGACCATAATCTGTGGAGTTCAACCCGAATTGGAAGGCTGTTTTTCCACTCGAAGCATTCAGAAGAGAATCGTAAACGAGCATGTTCCCGCTTCGTGCCATGAAGTTCCCAAGATCGTCATCACCGCTTTCGTACCACCATCTCCATTCCATGCGGTAAATCTTCACGCGGATTTTGGAGGGTTTCTTCAAAATGGTTCCTGCAGAGTTTACCATGACCACATCGAAGGTGTGTTTTTTACCTGAAATCAAAGAGTTATCAGCTTCCGGGTCAGGTGTCCTAAATCCTACGTATTGCTTATAAGGAGAATAAATTTGAGAAAAGCGATCGATCGAAAAGTTTCCGCCCTGCTCAAAGACGCGCATGGTGTAAATGGCGTTCAACATCCCGGAAGCTTGTGACAATGAAGAAACTTCTTGCTTGAAGGAAGCCTTTCCGTTTGCATCCAAATCGTCGTCAAATAAGGTGTTCTTGTCGGAATGGATTTTACGGATGGGTGAATCGAATTCGAATTTCGGGAATCCCGGAATAACGGTGTTTGTAGACTGATATTCCACGTCGACCGTTGCACGCAGGTTTTTAGCAGGGGCACCGTGCAGCCAATAGGATTCTAATCGAAGTAAGCTGTCAGAACTATCCGGAACATCCAGTTTGATCTTTAAGCGGTTTGGTTTTACGGTTTCGACTTTCAGGTATTTGATAAATTCACGTGAACCGACCATTACTCTTGCCGTGTAAATTCCTGTTTTTCCATCTGAACGGGTGGTAGTCCTGAAATCATAATGCCCGTTTATGCCTTGTGATTTGGTGATTTTGCTTGCTTCGTAACCTGATGGGTCTGTCAGCGTGAATGTTACCGGGTGGTTCAGCGGAAGTTTCTTTTCGTAATCCCGCAAAACAAAGTTGACGTAGATTGAATCTCCTGGACGCCAAACGCCACGTTCGGTATAAATGTATCCTTTCAGTCCGTTTTGTACTTCTTCACCTTCTACATCGAATTCTGAAAGGGTATTTGAATGTCCGTCGCTGACTTTGAGATAGCCGCGTTGTTTTCCATATTTAGCGATCAACAGGAACGGTTTTTCTGACAACGCTTTGGTGTACATTCCTTCGGAATTGGTAGATCCGGAAGCAATAACTTGTTTGGCATAATCGTAAAAGGTCACGGAAGCATTCGAAATGGGCTGAGTAGTAATCATATCGGTCAGGAAAACATGCGCTTCTTTCTTAGCATCTAATTTGTAGATCACACCGATGTTGGATGCCAGGATATTGCGGGAAACTGCTTTTCCGTAATAGTAATCGGAGCTGCAAGGAGATTCCGAAGAACCGTAACCGCCCCAATCTTCATATCCATCGTCCCAATCATCCAAATGCCAGGGCCGTTCGGACCACTCTTCTTCTACACGGGCTTCATTTTCGGAAGTTTCTGCCGTTTCGGTATTGGCTTCACAATCACAATACGCGTCTTTCTGTCCGAATTTGATGGAAACCCGGTAAATGGCTCCCGGTTCCGGGCGGATCCATTTTTCCAGGTCCAATACATGAGAAGCCCAGTCGCTCTTATCTTCTTTTTTGACACCCAATTGGATGTTCTTTTCGGCAATTTTCTTTCCGAAGCGGAAGATCGCATCCGAACCGTTCAGCTCATTCACCTGCAAGAAATGATGCACGTTTTCTTCGTAGATTTTGATGATGCGGACAGTTACCGACTTCAAGCCAATTGTTTCGAAGGGGAAAATCAATCCTTTGGAATCGGGCAGGATAGAGCCGCTTCCGACAATGCGTACTTTGGGTTTCGAAGCTGTGAATCGTAAAGTACGTTCAGTCCCTTTCAGCATCGGATAATTCTTGATGTTCCTGATTCCTGAATTGACTTTCAGAGAATAACTTCCTTCAATGCGGTTCGGAATGAAAATCGTGACTTCATTGTAATAGATCGAAAAAGTTTCTCCGGAAACACCTTCCAGGTCTATCAATCCGTTCAGATCCTGGTTAGTTGATAATGGTTCCGAGAATGTTAAACGAACACTTTGATCATCCTGGTCGCTAACGTTGTAAGAACTCAGGTTAAAATCACCTAAAGCCGGAACTTTGATGCTTGTAGAGCCATTTGAGAAGGAGGAAATGGCATCTCCGCTCCATTCCACGGTTACTTTGGTTTCTTTTTCCGAACGTTGGATACTGTCGACGATGTAATAGTATTCGTTTTCGCCGTAAGCTTCTTCAAAATGTACTTTTTGGGCCTGACTGCCTAATTTGACCGTGATTAGGTCTTTTAGTTTGGTCGTATCGAAGTGGTCGGTCATGGAAATCGTTCCGCGCATGGAATACCATTCCAGGTTGTATGAATCGTATTCGATCAAACCAGGCTCGCTTACATCGATTTTTTGAGGTTTGGTGGCGAATTGAAAGTTGAATTCTTCATACCCGTCGTCCACATTCGTAATTTCGTCCAGGTCTAAACTTACGGTGTAGATTTGATTGGAAGTCAGCGCTTTTTTAGGAACGATCCGGATGGTGCGGTAATCCACCCATTGAATATCGGCGTCGATTTCTGGACTGATGGCTACAATTTCTTTCAGGATCTTTTCATCCATGCGGGATTTCATGCCAAGTTCGATGAGTTTGCTGGAATCCAGCTGGTTTTTAAGCTCAATCTCAATGTGGTCGGAATTGGAAATAATTCCGGAGGTGTAACCGGAAACCCATTTTCGGAATTTGGGATCCACGGAAATGATTTTATTACCGGAACAGGCAAGAATTGATGCCAGTAGACTAGCAGTAAGTGACAGAAGAATAATGAAGCGTGACATAACTTGTTGTATTTGTTATGCCAAAGATGAATGCATCCGGAGGAAGAATTTTGGTTGTTTTAGGAGGTGAAGGAAGGTTTTGATTATTCGTGGTTGAACGAATATTATTTGATTTATTATAAATAAACAGTGGGCACGCGATTAATC
>DJFP01000290.1 GCA_002432565.1 Flavobacteriales bacterium UBA5869 | reverse complement strand
GTCTCTTCGTTTCAGGATGAAATAAGTTATTGTAAAACACACCACGATATACACTCCCGCCAAGGATAGCTGCTCACTTAAGCTCAAGAGGAACACATCGTTATTGGCATTCTTCGGACCGGAGTTGATCACGGCTTTAAAGAACGGAATAGGTGTCAGGTCCGCATAAACTTTTAGCGGAAAGAACTGGTACATTTTCTGGGAAATGATATTCCCAACAATCGTTTCAACCGGAAAATAAATAATGAAAGTAACAATTGCAATGGCGGGTCTTTTAACCAGAATTGCAAAGAGAAAAGCAAAGCTGAAATAACCGATCGTTTGGATGAAGTAAAGCACATTCAGGTGGATATTCTGGTAAAAATCCGAATTTGCAGATTCAATCAAACCGATTACCAGTCCACAGAGAAATGTATACAAGGTCGCTGCCGCGCTCAGAAAAATAACAAAAACGAACTTCCCGAAAATGACCTGTCTTTTGGTTAATCCCTCAATGATATTCTGCCTCATGGTCTTAAACTGGATGTCGTTGGTAGTGATGGTAACAACTGAAACCGCCAGCAAGATATTAAAGAAACTTGCACTATAAGTAATAAAACTCCATATATGCGGGAAATCAAACGGGTTTTCCTGGGTGAAAATGGCTTTCAGCCCGGGATTCATCTGGAAGAAAAAGTTCATGAAGTACATCCAGCATGGAACGACTACCATATAAACCGCGAACAATATTTTAAGGGTATGGAATTTTCTCAATTTCGCATACTCCAATGCTATAATCTGTCTCATAATTTCATTCTTTCTAAGAAAATCGTCTCTAAACTTTTTTGATAAGCATGCAGCTCCGAAAGGTATATCCCTTTTTCTGCAACCAGGCGGTTCAAATCGGCACCGGTCAATTGTTCATCCAGCTCCACCATTAATGAATCAGGCTCATTGGTAAGAATTTTCACCTGTGGTAAACTGCCTAATACAGAAAGCAGCTTTTCCGGATCGTCAGCCATCAGCTGGTATGATTTACGCTGCAGCAAAAGGTCGGACATACTTCCGTTGTATACCATTTCGCCCTGCTTCAGCATCACTACATGAGTACAGATCTTTTGCACCTCATCCAAAATATGTGACGCCAGGATAATAGTTTTTCCTTCGGAGCCAATCTTGAGAATCAACTCTCTCATTTCCGCAATACCTTCCGGATCCAGTCCGTTGGTAGGTTCATCCAAAACAAGAACTTCCGGATCTGAAAGCAAGGCCGCCGCAACAGCCAAACGTTGTTTCATCCCCAGGGAATAAGTACGAAATGTACGTTTTCCACGCTCTTTCAAATCGACGTATTCCAATACCTCTTCAATCCGCGCCTTTGGATTCTGCATGTTTTTGATAGTTGCGGTCACCCGCAAATTATCGTATGCATTCAAATACGGGTAAAAGTTAGGCGTTTCCAACAAACATCCTATTCGTAACCTATTACGATCTTCCTGTCCATTCCCGAACCAGGAGAATGATCCCTGAGTTGGGTGCAGAATACCCATTAACATGGCCAAAGTGGTGGTTTTACCGCTACCGTTCGGACCGAGAAGACCGTAAACATTTCCTTTTTGGATATCAAAAGAAACACCTTTTACGGCATCTACTTTTTTATACTTTTTGGATAAATTATCTACTTGTAAAACAATCTCTGACATACGCTGGATTTTGAACCAAATCTAGCAAATGTTCTTAATTACAATCAAAAAATGATACGCGAGTGGCAAAAAAGACCCTTAAATCGGTGATAAACTTATTTGATCCGATTTTTTATATGAAGATGATCATTTCATAAACACCAAACAGCAGGGGTGTAAAATTTTACACCTGCTGTTTCTATCAGGATCTTTTATTCTTGAAGAAATCAAGCATTAACTGCGAGCATTCATTTTCCAATGGTCCTTTGCTCACAACCGTTTTGGGGTGATATAATTCGTTTTGGAAACGTCCTGCTCCACGTTTTTCGTCACGGGCAGCGAAAATGATCTTATCCAGCTGCGACCAATACAATGCTCCGGCGCACATGACACAGGGCTCAAGTGTTACATACAGCGTACAATCTTTCAGGTACTTAGCTCCCAGGTATTCCGAAGCAGCTGTAATTGCCTGCATTTCCGCATGTGCAGTTACATCGTGTAATCGTTCCGTGAGGTTGTGTGCCCGTGCAATGATTTGGTTATTGACCACCACAACTGCTCCAACGGGAATTTCTCCCAGCTCGAAAGCTTTTTGCGCCTCCATATAGGCCTGNNAAGGTTTTCGCCCAGTATTTCCCGGTCATGTAAGTCTTGTTCGTCAATTTGTTGTGAGCAATTCCATTTAGAACATCCCCGGTACCTTTCCCACGAACTACCAATTCATTCGCATCAATCTCCTGTAATACACGCCCTGTTGTCGGTTCGATCACCAAAACGGTTCCGGTTTGATAAACATTTGCGTAAATCTTCCCGTCAATGTATTCCAATTCATTCAGGTATGCTCTCGGCCCTACGTTATCATATACTTCGATCACCCTGGTCGCCTGGAATGATTTAGGATCTCTGAAAGTAATGCGCTCCGAACCATCCGACATGATAATCGATTTTCCATCATTGCACAATCCCCAGCCCTGACCCGCATAAGTAAACTCATTCTTCAGCTGCATGGTTTTCTTGTCGTACACAAAACACTTGCTGTTTTGCCAGGTAACCTGGTAAATCAAATCCCCTAAAATTGTAATTCCTTCTCCGAAATAAGTCGGGTCCAATCCGTTCTTTGGTTCCATGAATGCTCCCGTCTGCAAGGAAACCGGCCCGATCATGGTTTTCCCCTGCTGCCCCGGATCTCCCGTACCTTCATACAACTGGTTTCCGTCAAATTCATACCCCTGTGTATAGTTCTCCGGGTTATGCGGCAATTCATTGACAATCTTAGCAAATAACAATTCCGGAGCAATATCCGAAGTTACCCTTACAAATATGGAATTATCCAAAACAGTCCCGTCCTTGAATGTGGAGCGAAGCACCAGTGTTCTGGTACCAACTCCATAGTAATTCGTTTTCAAAGCCACTGTTCTCTGCTGTGCTTTCGGATTATTCCAGGTATCGAACACGGAATCATTGTAAAGCAGTTCTACTTTAACCAATCCTTCGGGAATAATGAATTTAATGGCAATATCATCTCCGTATTTTGCCTGTAAATCTCCCGGAACATCAAATTTTGCCATTTCAAGTTCTTCAGAGCCACCTCCCGATTTCATCAAAGGGACAAGTATAAAGGCTGCCAATACCAATAGGAGAAGGATAATAATTCCGTATCTTCTTTTCATAGTCAGATGAGTTTCAATATATCTGATGCATTTATTCCGTTGTGTGTTTCGGTATAAATGACTTCGTGATTACTAATTAAAATGGCTTGCGGCGACTGGTGCTGCACTTTCGTCAGTTCTTCGATTTCATTCGACAAGGAACGGTATGCCAACAAATCCAAATAGACACAAGTAGCTTCTTCGGGGTCCATGTTGTTCTCAAAACGGTTGATTGCCATAGAAGAAATGCTGCAGCGTGTACTGTGTTTAAACAGCAACACCGGTTTCGTTTCGGAAGATTTCAATAATTCCTGCAGCTGTTCGGAGCTCGTCAATTTCACCCATGGAAATTCGGCTTTCTGTTTGCTTGAAAAAAGTCCCATATCAGAAATTCACTCCTTTAAATTGATCCAGGAAGCGCACGTCGTTTTCCGAATATAATCTCAAATCGTTCACCCGGAATTTCAATTGGGCAATGCGTTCAATTCCCATCCCGAAAGCAAAACCGGTATATGTTTCCGAATCTATCCCGGAAGCTTCCAGAACATTCGGATCAACCATTCCACAACCCAGGATTTCGAGCCAGCCTGTGTATTTACAAACGTTGCACCCCTTAGAGTTACAGATCGTACACGAAACATCCACTTCAGCACTTGGCTCCGTAAACGGGAAATAGGATGGACGAAGACGGATCTTTGCTTTGTCACCGAACAGGGATTTTGCAAAATAATCCAATGTTTGTTTCAAATCTGCGAAAGAAACATTTTTATCAATGTACAATCCTTCTACCTGGTGGAAGAAACAATGCGCACGGGCAGAAATTGCTTCGTTGCGGTAAACCCTTCCCGGGGAAATGGTACGAATAGGCGGTGTTGAAGATTCCATCACACGCACCTGAACCGATGATGTATGTGTTCTCAAAGCCATTTCGCGCTCGCCTTTTTCAATGAAGAAAGTATCCTGCATATCTCTCGCAGGGTGTTCCGGCGGGAAATTCAAGGCCGAGAAGTTATGCCAGTCATCTTCTATTTCTGGTCCTTCGGAAACAGAATAACCGATTCGTTCAAAAATGGCAATAATCTCACTGCGTACAATAGAAAGCGGGTGTCTTGCTCCAAGTGCAATCGGTTCAGCAGGTCTTGTAACATCCACATTGGAGTCTGCACCCTGCACATTCTCCAGGCTCTCTTTGGAAAGCATCCATTTTTCCTCAGCCAGGATTCTCAAACCATTCAAAAGTTGTCCTACTTCCTTCTTCTCCTCGTTCGGAACGTTTTTCAACTCTCCGAAAAGATTCTTCAACTCCCCTTTGGAGCCCAAAAAGTGAATACGGAATGCTTCTACAGAATTGAGGTCTGTCAAGGCATAATTTTCAATAGCTTCCTTAGCTGCAGCGATTTGCTCTTTCATTCTTTTTTACAACCTTTTTACTTTTTAAACGTCTATCTGAAAAAAAATTACCAGGAATGTAACTTTTTCTTTTAATTTGATGTTTAAAAACATACTTTTTCGAGCAACGAAGTTACGAAATTGTGGAGAATCAGATTATAAACGCAAAAAGATTATATTTACCAACGAAATAAAACAACACTATGAACAAAATGGTACGCAACATTGGGTATTTTTCCCTGATTTCAATACT
>DJFP01000082.1 GCA_002432565.1 Flavobacteriales bacterium UBA5869 | reverse complement strand
GCTAAGAAGATAATTAGTTCTTTGAGTTAATTCTATAGTTTCTCAGAAGTCCTCCCGGAAGGATACAAATCAATTAGAAGTTCGGGCTCAGATCGTGTGTTTTGTAGAAATCTTCAATATACTTTACAGCCTCATCCGAGGTATCAACGATCGTTAAGAAACGCATGTCATCCGGAGAAATGTTATGCTCTTTTTCAAGCATTACCTTCTGTACCCATTCTACCAGTCCTGTCCAATAATCCCTTCCGACAAGTACTACCGGTCTTTTGGTAATTTTCTTGGTCTGGATCAGGGTAATTGCTTCAAATAATTCATCCATGGTTCCAAATCCACCCGGAAGAACAACAAAACCTTGAGAATATTTGACAAAAATGACTTTTCGGACAAAGAAGTAGTCAAAATTCATAAGACTTCCTCTGTCTACATATTTGTTGTGGAATTGTTCGAAGGGCAGATCAATATTCAATCCGACAGACTTCCCGCCTCCCTGGTGTGCCCCCTTGTTTCCGGCTTCCATGATTCCAGGTCCGCCGCCTGTTATCACACCATAACCGGATTTAGCCAGTTTTTCACCGATTTCAACGCTCAATTGGTAGTATTTGTTCTCTTCTTTGGTTCTGGCTGATCCGAAAATGGAGATACATGGCCCGATTCGCGCCATGCGTTCGTATCCTTCCACGAATTCAGACATAATTTTGAAAATTGCCCAGCTGTCATTTGTTTTTATCTCGTTCCAGTCCTTGCGTAATGCATTCATTTGATTCGTTTAAGTGAGCGAAATTGCTATTTCAGTAAAAATAAAGCTCTTCAGCTAGAATACCGTCCGTAATTCTATTTAATTATGAACGAAGGGTCGTTTATAAGGGTTTAAGAGATGTAAATCGAAAATAAAATAAGTCATATTTTTTTTAAACTATTTTAACAGGCAAAAAATTGATTCTCAATAATTTAAATATCTAACAACATCGTTTTATATTCACGAAAAAACGATGAATCCTTAAATTTCATCGTTAAAAATTTGGATCGTGTTAAATTTTTTCATAAAGTTGACTAGCCTTATTACGACTATTTACATCTTCTGAATCTTACCACTGACCGTTTAGGGGTGCGAGAGGGTAGTAGGCCTAAAAACTATTATTATGACCATTATTTACTCGAATCGAGCCAGGATTCTTATGTCCATCCTGTTCAGTTCCCTTTTCGTTGCAAATTCTACAGCGCAATGTCCTGGAACAACAACCGGATATATCAATCCACAAGTTAGCTTAAACAATCCAGCGGGAGGAACAGATCCATGGAACAATCCCGGAAATGCAGTAACTGACAACAACAGTTACGCAACTATGTCGAACGCAGCCCTGCTTATCGGAGGAACAGTCAGGAACTCCAATTTCCTGGTCCTCAGGAATCTCAATTTAAACATCCCGATAAATGCCCAGATTTGCGGTGTACAGGTAGAAATCCGAAAGGCAAGTTCCGATAATACCAGTTCAAACTGGACCCGGGATTTGGATATCCGGTTATTGAAAAATAACCAGATTACAGGTACAAACCATGCAAATACCGGAGTTAACTGGCCTACTGCTGAAACGGCATTTACGTATGGTACAAATGCGGATCTTTGGGGAACAACCTTAAATGGAATGGACGTAAGCAGCAATGGTTTTGGAGTAGCAATTGCCATTGAATCACGTGCTGCCGGTTTACTCCTGCCGACAGTTATTTCCTACATCGATGCGGTTCGTATAAGGGTTTACTACTATGTTCCGACTACCGATTCGGATAATGACGGTATTCCGGATGTTTCCGATATTGACTGGGACGGTGACGGAGTGGCAAACAATGCTGAATTGCTGCCTTGTACAGCAACCGCAACGCTGCCTTTAACTGCTCAGACCGATCCGACACTTTACTATCCTTTTGTCTCAGGAATTACAGCAAATGTAATCACACGCAGTACAACAGGTGCCGGGGTGGTTAATTTCAATATTTCCGAAAATTTCTCAGCCGTTACCGGATTGGAGATTTATACCGAACAAGATGTCGTTTCAGCCATTGATCAATCCATACAGGTATTGCGTTTCAGTCAGCCGGTAAGTAATTTGTCTTTCAAATTACAGGATGTAGATATTGCGGCAGGACAGTTCCAGGATCGGATTGCCGTGAATGCATACTCTTTTGGTCAATTGTACCAGCTTACAGCTGCAGATTATACCATTGGCAGCGGAAACTTCAATTCATTTATCGGCAGTAACTGCTTCCAGGGATTGGTCGCTATGGACAATGTCGAACTGAATGGAACGATTACAGTAAATATTCCTGTTTTGGTGGATTCTGTGCGCTTTGTATACGATAACGTAGATGCAGGTCTTGGAAACCAGGGCTATGGAATCGGTGAAATCAAGTTTTGTTCTCCGCTTGCATCGTCACAGGATTTTGATAACGATGGAAAAGTAGACTGGAAGGACCAGGATTCCGATAATGACGGAATTATGGACTTGTATGAATATCAAACTTCAGCCGGATTTATTCCTCCTGCTGGAGCGGATTCTGACGGTGATGGACTGGATAATGCTTACGATGTCAGCACGGGTGGTACAACCATTACCCCGGTCAATACAGATGGTGCGGATACCCCGGATTATATCGACCTGGATTCCGATAATGACGGGTTTTCGGATCAGCTGGAAGGAAATGATGCCAATTACAATTGTGTGGCCGATTTCAATCTGTTGAATATTGATACCGACAATGACGGACTGGATAATGCATACGATCCGAATAATGGGGGAACGCTTGCCCCAAGACAAGATGCAGACGGAAATGGTCTTCCGGATTGGAGACAAAATACGAATCCGACCACCGCAAATGCTGGAAACGACCAAAGCGGTTGTGGGACAACATATACAATGGCAGCAAATGTACCGGTTGTTGGTATGGGATACTGGACCGTTACTTCAGGTGCCGGAACTTTCTCGAACATCAACACGGCAACTGCAACAGTTTCAGCATTGAACAATGGAACGAATACATACGCCTGGACTATCTACACAGACGGCTGTCATGCTTCTTCGGACCAAATTTCGATCAATCAAAGTACTCCGATCTCTACCCCGAGTGCGATGAGTAACGGACCTTTATGTGAAGGAGCTACTTTGAATTTAACAACACCGACTGTTTCGGGGGCAACTTATTCCTGGACCGGCCCTAACGGTTTCACAAGTGCCTTGCAAAACCCATCGATCTCAAATATTACAAGCTCTGGCGGGGGAACATATGACGTCACCGTTTCGATTTCCGGATGCAGTTCTGCTGCGGGAAATACAAACGTAGTTGTGAATCCGGCTCCGATTGCACCGGCTGTTTCAAGCAATTCTCCGGTGTGCGAGGGAGCTCCGATCAACTTAACTGCTCCTCTTGTTTCAGGGGCAACTTACCAATGGTCAGGACCGGCAAGTTTTAGTTCTACAGTACAAAATCCAACAATCGCTTCTGCAGCTTTAAGCAATGCAGGAACTTATTCGCTCCAAATCACGGTAGGTGGTTGTGCGTCTACAGTTGCCGGGACAACCAATGTGATTGTAAATCCAACACCTACCGCTGCAACGGCATCGAGTAACACTCCGGTTTGTCAGAATGCTGCCATTAATTTATCAGCGACAACCGTTTCGGGGGCCACTTATTCCTGGACAGGGCCAAATTCATTCTCGAGTACGGACCAAAACCCGATTATTCCGAATGCACAGGCAGCAGATGCAGGTTCTTATTCGGTGACAACCATTGTAAACGGATGTTCTTCAACGGCAAATTCCACTTCAGTGGTCATTAATCCGAGTCCTGTAATTGCTGTTGGGACTGTTGCGAATCCGACAACTTGTTCTTCAACGGATGGAAGCATCCAGGTAACAGGTGCTGCGACTGGTAATTTATCCTGGTCGGGCACTGCTTCAGGCATTCAAATGGGAGTCACACTTCCGGCTACGATACCGAATTTGGGTTCCGGAGCTTACAACATTATTTTAACTGTTGCTTCCGGCTGTACCTCGAATACTTTAGTACAAACTCTTACGGGACCAAGTGCACCGGCAACTCCGATCATTACTCCGGGTGGATCAACAACTTTCTGCTCGGGTGGTTCGGTTACTTTGACTTCATCCGCTGCAAGTACTTATTTATGGTCCACTGGTGAAACAACACAGTCCATTTCGGTTTCTGCAGGTGGATCTTATTCCGTAACAGTTGGAAATGGTTCAGGATGTGTTGCGGCATCGGCTCCAACAACTGTTACAGTGAATCCTTCACCGGGTGTACCTGTAATTGTGACAAACGGACCAACGACTTTCTGTACAGGCGGATTCGTAACATTGACTTCTTCAGCTCCTACAGGAAATACATGGTCTACAGCTGAAACAACTCAATCAATCACTGTTTCTACATCAGGAACCTATACCGTAACTGTTTCAAACGGAACGTGCAGTTCAACAAGTGCAGGTACAATGGTTACTGTAACTGCTCCGCCGGCAACTCCGACGATTGCGCCAGGCGGGCCAACGACTTTCTGTACGGGCGGTTCGGTAACATTGACGTCTTCTGCTCCAACAGGTAATACCTGGTCAACCGGAGAAACAACGAATTCGATCACAGTATCAACTTCCGGTTCTTATACAGTAAGCGTGGGTGGTGGAAGCTGTATGGCTACCAGTGCACCGATTACAATTATCGTAAATCCGACTCCGACAGCAACGATTACCCCGGGCGGCCCAACTTCATTCTGTGCGGGTGGATCGGTTACCTTAACAGCTTCTGCAGGAGGAAGTTATTTGTGGTCAACCGGAGAAACTACACAATCAATTACTGCTTCCTCTTCTGGTTCATATACAGTGACGGTAACAACCAGTGGCTGCAGCGCAACCAGTGCACCAACCACAGTTACGGTGAGTACAATTCCGTCACCACCGACAATTACTCCGGGCGGACCAACAACGTTCTGTTTGGGCGGTTCGGTAACATTGACCTCTTCTGCCGGAGGATCTTATTTGTGGTCAACCGGAGAAACAACTCAAGCTATTAGCGTAACGGGCTCCGGTTCTTATACAGTAACAATTACGACTACCGGTTGTTCGGCTACCAGTACACCGACCACTGTTACAGTAAATCCTACTCCAGCAACACCAACAATAACAGTAGCAGGTTCTTCGAATTTCTGTGCGGGTGATTCCGTTGAGTTGATAGCCTCTGCCGCAGTGGGATACTTATGGTCGAATTCAGCGACTACCCAATCTATTTGGGTGAGCAATACCGGAACATTTACGGTAAGTGTTTCCAACGGAAATTGTTCTTCCCAGCCTTCTGCACCGGTGAACATGACCATGATTGATTGTAACCTGGATTCGGACGGTGACGGATTATCTGATTTTGATGAGGTGAATAATTACGGAACTGATCCGAATAACCCGGATACTGATGGTGACGGTTACAGCGATGGAAATGAAGTGACGATCAGTTCGGACCCTTTAAATCCATGTGATCCGAATCCTATGAATCCGGTTTGCGACCAGGATGGCGACGGATTAACGAATGCAGACGAAGCGACTAACGGAACGAATCCGACCAATCCGGATACCGATGGTGACGGAGTATTGGACGGAGAAGAGGTTCTCGGGACAGATGATCCTTCCACTCCTTATGTTCCAACAGGTACTTCAGACCCATTGGATGCCTGTGATCCGATCAGTACAAGTCCTGCTTGTGATACGGACGGTGATGGCTTAAATAACGGTGATGAAGCTACGAACGGAACTGATCCGAATAACCCGGATACCGATGGTGATGGATTTAATGATGGTTATGAAGTAACGAATGGCACTGATCCGCTTGACCCATGCGATCCGAATATGATGAGCATATCATGCGACATGGACGGTGATGGTTTGTCGAATGGAGAAGAAGCAACAGTCGGAACAAACCCTAACAACCCGGATACCGATGGTGACGGAGTTTTGGACGGAGAAGAAGTTCTTGGAGTGGATGATCCTTCTACACCTTATGTTCCAACGGGAACTTCCGATCCGCAGGATCCGTGTGATCCGCTGCCAACCAGCCCGGCTTGTGATGGTGATGGAGATGGAGTCTCGGATGACGATGAAGCTACGAACGGAACAAATCCAAATGACCCGGACACGGATGGGGATGGTGTAAATGACGGAGAAGAAGTTCTTGGAGTGGATGATCCTTCTACACCTTATGTTCCAACGGGAACTTCCGATCCACTTGATCCGTGTGATCCGCTTCCGAATTCAGCTGCTTGTAACGGTGGCGGAACAGGAGTTGAAAGCATTGATGTTCCGGAAGGATTCTCTCCGAATGGCGACGGATCCAATGAAACGCTCGTCATACCGAACCTGGATGATTTCCCGGAAAACGAATTGAAAGTGTTTAATCGCTGGGGAGTTGAAGTTTACAAGGCAGCTCCATACAAGAATGACTGGGACGGAACCATGCAGGGTAAAATGGCGGTTGGAAATGATGTGCTGCCGGAAGGAACTTACTTCTACATCCTTGATTTGGGAATCGGACAAGACAAAATAGTTAAAGGTTACATCTACTTAACAAGATAGCCATGAAAAATAGATTGATCATATTCGCATTGATTGTTTTAGGGATAAATCAACTCCATGCACAGCAACAGGCGGCGTATACACATTACATGTACAATACCCTGGCCATAAATCCTGCCTATGCAGGAAGCAGGGACGCGCTTACATTCACTGCATTGGGCAGGTTCCAATGGGTTGGGTTTAAAGGTGCACCGACCACGCAAACATTCACAGTCCACACGCCGGTTGCCAAAAAGAATATCGGTTTGGGACTAAGTATTGTGAACGATAAGATCGGGCCAACGAACAATACGGCAGTGAACGTAGATTTCGCCTACCGACTTAAACTTTCTGAAAAAGCACGGTTGTGCTTCGGTGTTAACGGGGGATTCAACAGTTTTTCGGCTGAAGTCAATAATTTGACATTAGCAGATCCTTCTGATGCGGCCTTCCTGGAAAACAGAAGAGGAAAAATGCTCCCTGCTTTGGGAGCAGGAATCTATTTCCAGCTGCCTAATTTTTACGTAGGAGCATCTGTTCCGTCTATCCTGGAAAATAACCTCTTTGCAACTGGAAACAGCAATGTGGTAGATATTTCTAAGGAAAGAAGACACTATTATTTTATTGCAGGAGCAGTGTTTACGATTTCGCCCTCTGTGAAATTCAAACCGACCATGTTAGGGAAACTGGTGCAAAATGCACCTTTCCAGATAGATGTTACTGGTACCTTTCTGTTGAGAGAAGTCGTAGATCTCGGAATTATGTATCGAAGTGGGGATGGCGTAGGCGCATTGGCCGGAGTTCATATTTCCAAACAGCTTCTTTTCGGTTATTCCTTTGATTGGTCGACCGGAGTACGAACGGGAAAATTTAACGGAGGAAGCCACGAGTTGATGCTTCGCTATGACCTGCTCTTTAACAATGATGGTAAAATTAAATCACCAAGATACTTCTGATATGAAAAGAACATTGCTATTTGCTGTTTCGTGCATCCTGATCGGATGGGTTTCAGCACAGGAGAAACACGAAATTATCGGTACGAACCAATTGAATGAGTACGATTATTTTGCATCGGTTAATTCGCTTGAAAAGGTGAAAGATAAAGATGCCGGCGTACTTCGTAAATTGGCCCATGGCTATGATATGATTGGGAATTATCCCAATGCAGAAGCTTGTTATGCTACTATTTGCAAGCGTCCGGACAGGATTGCGAATGATCACCTTGAATATGCCCGGGCATTGATGAAGTGCCAAAAATATGTGGAGGCAGAAGATCAATTAAAGATTTATTCTCAATTGGACCCAAAAGATAGTGAAATGGAACGCTTCAAATTATTAAATGAATCACTGTCGAAATACGCCGCCCAGGCCGCTACCATTAAGGTTCAAAACGCTCCTTTCAATACGGAGCAGGAGGATTTTGGCCCGGTTATCTATAATGGGAAGCTGCTATTTACTTCTTCCAGGAAAAAAAATGAAGTAGTGAGCCGTAAATGGCTTGGAAACAGGCTTTCTTTCCTTGATTTGTATGTAGCTGACATCAATCCTTCGACTAATGAAATAACCAATATCCAGCCTATCCCAAGCAAAAAGGTCAACAAGAAGTACCACGAGGGCCCGGTAGCATTTTCCCCGGATGGAAGACAAGCCTTCATCACCCGGAATAATTACGAGGAGAAAGCAATAGACGGCACACGGCATTTTTCTTTATTTGTTTCCAACCTGGTAGGAGAAACCTGGTCCGAACCGGAACCGATTGCATTTAACAGCAACGATTACAGTGTGGGACATGCAACGCTTTCCCCGGATGGGAAAACCCTATTCTTTGCTTCTGATATGCCGGGAGGAAAAGGCGGAGTAGACATTTACCGCTCACATTGGGAGGATGGAACCTGGTCTATTCCGGAAAATATGGCTTCAATCAACACCAGTAGTGATGACATGTTTCCGTTCTTCCACGAATCCGGAGTTTTCTTTTTCTCTTCGGAAGGTTATCCCGGATATGGAGGATTGGACGTATTTATCTGCCAGTACAAGGATGACGATTTGAGACAAATCCGGAATGTGGGTGCACCTTTTAACTCCCCGGGAGATGATTTTTCGGTTTGGATGAATAAAGATGGTGTAACAGGGATGATTTCTTCAAACAGGGCAGGAGGTAAAGGGAATGATGACCTGTATACTTTTACGATGGAAAAACCTTTTGCCTTTGCACGTAATATTCGTGTTTTAGCCAAAGATGAAAAAGGAAACAGGCTGCCAGGTGTGCTGATCAAAGTAAAAGATCAAAACGGAAAAGAACTGGCAACATTGACAACAGATGCCGATGCGGAAGCTGCTTATGAAACTTCGGAAACGGGAGCTTTCCTGATAGACGGATCAAAGAAAGATTATTTTGAGTCGAGTGAAAAAGTGGTAGTCACGGATGAATCCCCGGAGAACCTTCCTGCCGATCTGGTGTTGGAAAAAGATCCGGGGTTCATGATTCTGGTAAAAGTACTGGACAAAAAATCGAGTGCTGTACTGGATAGTGTGAAAGTGACGCTGATCAATAACATGACAGGGAAAGAGGAAGGAGTCTTCTATACCAATAAGGATGGTCAGATCAAACGCCCGATTTACGACAAAAAGCTGAACGATCGGGTTTCCTATAATATCCGCCTTGAGAAGAAAGGATATTTACCTAAAGGAACGACTTACAACAAAGAGTTGACTGTACCGGGAGTTTATGATGTTTCAAAAGATCTGAACTTATCCATTGAGAAAATGGAAGTGGGGACCGATCTTGCAAAAGCCATTGATCTGAAACCGATCTATTTTGATTTGGCGAAGTTCAATATCCGCCCGGATGCGGCCGTTGAATTGGATAAGATCGTAGCGATCATGAATGAGTTCCCGACCATGGTAGTTGAGTTGGGATCCCATACAGATTGCCGTGGAACGGCTGCGAAAAACCTGGAACTTTCCCAAAAACGAGCGGATGCTTCGGCTGAGTATATCAAATCCCGCATCAAAGATCCATGGAGAATTTCCGGGAAAGGATATGGTGAATCCAAAATATTGAACGGTTGTACCTGTGAAGGACCAAAGAAACAACCAAAGTATACGGAAACACAACATGCCGTGAACCGCAGAACTGAATTTTTAGTGGTTAAGATTTAAAAGTGTGAAATAACAAGCGATTATGTTTCACGAAAAAACCCTTCGAATGTTGTTCGAAGGGTTTTTGGTTCTGTGACAGATTACCTCCGGGATCAATTCGCGAATAAATATGCATGAATTTGGTCATTGGATTACGCTTTTTAAATGGCCTGGTTGCACTCGTTTTAGGACGAATTTATAAAGTATAAAGCATTTTTAACACAAATAAACGTTAATTATTTAACTGTTTTTATTTCATTATGTGAATTTTACGTGTATTAAACACGATTAACATGTCAATAAAAACTGACTGAAAGCCACTGTTTTAGCAGTTTTTAAAGCGTTTTAGCTTGATTTCAGTTCAATGGTGGGTTTCAGCCATACCCTTGCAAGGGTATCTTGAATGCACTATATTTCATTTCAGATACTATAAAAATAGGTTAAAGCACGCAGATGACTTGATTTGCCACGATGCAATCAATGAAAAGATAATGAGTAACGAAGCTTTATTTACATGGTAAAACAGGCCTTACTCGAAAGAAGCTCTTACGCAAGAGTTAGTTAGGTTAAGTTGTAGTAGAGAAGCCCTCGGATACTAGTGGTCCGAGGGCTTCTTTTTGGGATATATTTCCTGTTTTTTTATTTTTTGAACTGTTTCCGCAATTTTTCCATGTGCTCCATCTCCATTTTCAGGTATTTCGCAGTGTGGGAAATTTCGGTGTACTTCTTAATGATTTCTTCCGGTGTTCCGGTGCAGACAATGTTTCCGCCGCCTCTTCCGCCTTCCGGCCCCACATCAATAATGTGATCGGC
The DNA here is from genome assembly GCA_002432565.1 of Flavobacteriales bacterium UBA5869. GTDB lineage: Bacteria > Bacteroidota > Bacteroidia > Flavobacteriales_D > Crocinitomicaceae > Fluviicola. The sequence continues at coordinate 12,905 of DJFP01000082.1, read as the reverse complement.
TACTTTGACAATGTCTAAATTGTGTTCGATGACCAACACGGTGTTTCCATCGTCTACCAGGCGCTGCAATACTTCAATCAGCATGCGGATATCTTCAAAATGCAATCCGGTGCTCGGTTCATCCAAAATGTAAATGGTATTTCCTGTTCCGCGTTTGGTGAGTTCTCCCGCTAGTTTGATCCGCTGAGCTTCACCGCCGCTTACTGTTGTAGACGGCTGACCAAGTTTGATGTATCCCAGACCAACAGAGTTTAGTGTTTCCAGTACACGGTGGATTTTCGGCACATTTTCAAAGAAAACCACCGCATCTTCGATGGTCATTTCCAGAACATCGTTGATTGATTTCCCTTTGTAACGTACTTCCAGTGTTTCGCGGTTGTAGCGTTTCCCGTTACAGGTTTCACATTCTACGTATACATCCGGGAGGAAATTCATCTCAATCACTTTCAGACCGCCGCCGCCGCAGGTATCACAGCGTCCTCCCGCTACGTTGAAAGAGAATCTTCCTGCTTTATACCCACGGATCTGTGCTTCAGGAAGTGCGGCGAACAAGGAGCGAATTTCCGTAAACACATTCGTATAAGTTGCCGGATTGCTTCGTGGTGTTCTCCCGATCGGACTTTGATCGATCTCGATGACCTTATCCAGGAATTCCAATCCTTCAATTTTCTTGTAAGGCATTGGTTTCTTCACGCCGTTGTAAATGTGAGCGTTCAGAATCGGATAGAGCGTGTGATTGATCAATGTAGATTTTCCACTGCCTGAAACTCCGGTTACACATGTCAACGTCCCTAATGGAATCGTCAGGTCAACATTTTTCAGGTTATTACCGCTTGCACCTTTGAGAAGTAGCTTTTTTCCGTTCCCTTTGCGGCGTTTTTTCGGAATTTCAATTTCCAGCTCACCGTTCAAATATTTGGTTGTGATGGAATCGGTTGAGACCAGTTCATTAAACGGAGCGGCATTAACGATTTCCCCGCCGTGAACTCCGGCTCCCGGACCAATATCCACTACGAAATCCGCCGCTTCCATCATCTCGCGGTCGTGTTCCACAACAATCACCGAATTTCCACCGTCTCTCAATCGTTTCAGGGAGTTGATCAGTCGTGTATTGTCTCTTTGGTGCAAACCGATGCTCGGTTCATCCAGGATGTACAAAACGTTCATCAGTTCGGACCCGATCTGGGTTGCTAAGCGGATACGTTGTGCTTCTCCTCCCGATAAACTTCTTGCAGACCGATGCAGGGTTAAATATTCCAGTCCGACTTCCAGGATGAACCGCACGCGGGCACGGATCTCTTTCAGGATCTCGGTTCCGATTACCTGTTGTTCGCTGTTTAATGAATCTTCGATGTTTTCCAGCCAAAGTGCCAATTCCTGGATATCCAGTGTGGCAACTTCTCCAAGTGTTTTTTCATTCACTTTGAAATGAAGTGCTTCTTTTTTCAAGCGTGCACCATGACATTCCGGACAGATGATCTTGTTCATGAAACTTTGTGCCCAGCGCTGGATTCCGGCCGTACTTTCTTCGGCATGTCGCGCCATGAAGTTTCCAAGTCCTTCAAATTGGATTGCAGCTTCTTTACCACTTTGTTCCAGGCCTTCGTTCCCATTCAGGATAACGTGTACCAAATCGTCCGGAAGATCCGAAATCGGTGTGTTGATGGTGTAGCCTTCCTGTTGTAAAAAAGCTTCAATGCGGTCAAAAAACCAGTTTCTCTTATATTCACCGATCGGGGCAAGACCACCTTTTTTGATACTCAGTTTCGGGTCCGGAATTACTTTGTCACGGTCAATCTCTGAAATTTCTCCTAATCCGACACAAGTAGGGCAGGCACCGTAAGGAGAGTTAAAGGAGAATAAGTTCGGTTCCGGTTCCGGGTAGGAAATCCCTGTCGTCGGACACATTAACAAACGTGAAAAGTGACGTACCTGGTTTGTCTCAAAGTCTTGGATCATCATGCTCTTCCCTCCATGCTTCATGGCTGTTGTGATCGAATCGTATAAACGCTTGCGGTCGTCCGATTTTACCTGGATGCGGTCGATCACAATTTCAATATCGTGGATCTTGTAACGGTCCAAACGCATTCCTTTTGTAATCTCCTGGATCTCGCCGTCGATACGCACCTTGGAATAACCCATTTTCCCGATTTGTTCGAACAATTCGCGGTAATGACCTTTTCTTCCTTTGATCTTCGGTGCAAGGATCAGGACTTTCTTTCCGTCAAACTGCTCAATGATCAGATCTGTGATTTGATCGTCGGAATATTTGACCATTTGCTCACCCGTTTCATAGGAATAAGCCGTACCGATACGCGCATAAAGTAAGCGCATGAAATCGTAAATCTCGGTAATAGTTCCAACGGTAGATCTCGGACTTCTCGAAACCGTTTTTTGTTCGATGGAAATTACCGGGCTCAGTCCGTTGATCTTGTCCACATCCGGACGCTCCATTCCTCCCAGGAATTGCCTGGCGTAAGACGAAAATGTTTCGATATATCTTCGCTGTCCTTCCGCGAAAATGGTATCAAATGCCAATGAAGATTTCCCGCTTCCGCTCAAACCCGTAAAAACTACGAGTTTATCTCTTGGAATCTCTAAATGAATATCTTTTAAATTGTGTTCCCTCGCTCCGTAAACTTCAATTGTTTTTGTTTGTTCGTCAAGACTCATGTCAGAATATGTGTAATCTTTTGTTTTATATAAATTAGTTCAAATGTTCAAATAGAATGTCTTAAAACAACTTTTGGGCTTGAACTCTTTGAACCTTTCAACTCTGCGCCTATGCTGACCTTGCTCCGCCGAAGTGGCTACACAAAGGCAAGAGCTTCAGCGTAAGCATTTTGAACTTTTATTATTTATTACTTATAAGCACCGTATGGTTTCAGATTTTCGGATGCTGCCGGCAAAAGAAGGGTGAATTTTTTTCCTCCTTTTACGGTCAGTTTGGTTGTTTTCAACCAGGGATTTAATTTACGAAGAATTTTAATATTAAAACCCTGGTCATTTGCCCAAAGTGCCAGGTTCGGAATATTTTCTTCCACTACTACTTTGTGCACGCGGAATGGTTTATACAATTCCATTTTATCCGGGTAAAATCCGTAAGCTTCCGGGTTCTCATAAATCAATTTGGTAGCTAAAAGCCGGAAAACGTACCTTCCTGTTTCGCTGTTTTGGTAGGTGTCGAAATAATGATCGGTTTTCTGCCATTCCATGTCCTCGATCACACCACCTACTCCACGGTTGTAAGATGCGGTTGTCATAACCCAGTCATTGAGTGTGTTGTGTGCATCTTTCAGGTATTGGCAAGCCGCGTGTGTGCTTTTTTCGATATTCAGGCGTTCATCAATTTCATCGTTGATCTGTAGATTGTACAGTTTGGCTGTTGCAGGCATAAATTGCCAGAATCCCTGTGCGCCAACCGGCGAAATTGCTTGCTGCAGGTTACTTTCTATAATTGCCAGGTACTTGAAATCATTGGGAACTCCTTCTTCTTTCAAAATGCGTTCTATTTCCGGGAAATAGCGGTTCGCTCTTTTAATTGCACCTATCCATGCACTTTGATAGTAGGCAGTCATAAGTACTTCACGGTCCAAACGTTCACGCAGGTCCTCGTCGCGCAGATCGATTTTCGTTCCGGCAAATTCCATGCTTTGTGGCAAATCCGGGAAAACAACAGCTGACGCAGCAACTACTTCCTGGTGCCTGGCTTCTTTTTTTTGCTCTTTAGCAGCTTCACTCTGACAGGAAGCCAGCAGAACCAGTGATAAGAAAAGGAAAATGTATTTCATGTAATGCGATTAAAGCAGTACAAAATTACATATTCTAATGCGAGTTTGAGATAAGAATCTCTTCAGAATTCTCAAAAAAAACAGGAAGCTACTTCTTGTGAATAAGCGTGTTACGGTAGAGAACAAAAAACACGGCAAAAAAGTAGACTGTGAGGAAGAATGCCATCCATGGATTGCCCATTTTTGCAAACACAACTGCGAGAATAGTCACCAAAGTAGCCATCAGACCGATTCCCATGAAAACGAGCCAAACCTGGCGGTCGTTCAACCCGGAATAAACCAGGTGATGGGTAGTGTGGTCTTTTCCTCCGACCATCGGGGATTTTCCTTTCCGAAGGCGGTTGATTACTACTGTCAGCGTGTCGGAAATAGCAGCGGTGAAAGCAATTAGCGTAATCGCACCTCCCGTTAAAGGATTCAACTGCGTATGATTCCCGATATTCCACAATTCGTGGATGGAAAAGAAGGCAACAAACAAACCGATAAACTGGCTTCCCGCATCACCCATGAACAACCTGGAAGGATAAATGTTGTATCCCAAAAAACCGATTATCGCACCGATCTGAATAAGCATGGTCAATGTCCAGATATTCATGTTCCAATCGAACAAAATGACATTGCTTACTAAACAGGAAAGCAGTATGAAAAGGGAAGTGGTTCCAGTAATCCCATCCATGTTATCGAGCATGTTCAGGGAGTTCATCATTCCTACAACCCATGTAATGGTGATCAGCGCATTTACCCAGCTGATTTCTGTCAATTCGATTGTATTGTTGGTGTAAACGAAGATTGCTCCGCAAAATATCTGCACAAACAATTTTATAAACGGCCGGGTATTGTAGGCATCATCTGCAAGTCCCATGATGAACGAGATGGTCCCGGCTGTCATTAACCCCACGAACTGGTGGTTCTGGAAGATATTCTCGTTATTGAAAATGATGGAGTAAGCGACTGTTCCGAAGAAGAATGCGACAAAAAAACCGATCCCGCCCAGAGAGGGCTTCGACTCATTGGCCCAGCGTACAGTAACATCATTCTTATTGCGTATCCCGAGACTTTGAGAAAAGCGCAAAAGTATTCCATTTGAGACATAGCTCATAACGATTCCCATAACCAGGAACCCAATACATGCCAAAATTATTTCAACTGTCATTCTTAAGCTATTCAAATGGGGTAATAAAATCTGCCAGAAGTATTCCCGTTTTATCTTTTGCAGATAAAATAGGGTTTTGTTCTTCCCATTGGATCGTTAACGCAGGATCATTCCAAAGGATGCTTCCTTCACTGGAAGGATTGTACCAATTGGTGCATTTGTATTGAAAAATCGTATGATCCTCCAGGGTTACAAAACCATGCGCAAATCCTTCCGGAATGTATGCCTGTGTTTTGTTCTGCTCACTTAAAACAAACGAAACATGTTGTCCGTAAGTCGGAGAGCTTTTCCGAATGTCCAAAGCAACGTCCAGCACACTTCCTTTCACAACCCTGACCAATTTTCCCTGTGCATGCGGCGGTGCCTGGAAATGCAGACCGCGCAATACACCTTTAGAAGATAAAGATTCATTGTCCTGCACGAAAGAAATTTCAGAACCGATAAAATCATTGAATTTCTTCTGATGGAAGGACTCAAAGAAATATCCTCTGTCATCTCCAAAAATAGTGGGTTGTATAAGTATTACATCAGCAATGGCTGTACGTTTAAATTCCATTTAATTTTCAAATTTTAATTCTTTTTTTCCTTCAGCTTATCTGTCCGTCAGTTGAAGGACGGAGCTTCCATCTTTCTGCTGCGGAAGACTATCGCTTCCATCGGCTTTTCCGTCTTGCGAGACTGAGCCTCAGTCTTCATCAGCTATCACTGATTCTTCTTCTTTTTCTTGTCCTCTTCATCATAATAGCCATGTCCATAACCATAACCATAGCCGTAGCCATAACCATATTTCCCTTTAAATGCTTTCGTACCATTCAGGATGATATTCAAATGTGTTATCTGGTTCATCTCAAACAACTCACGTACTCTTCCCGCAAAAATACGTTTTGAATAATGTGCTTTGAATATATAAATCGGAACATCTGCCTTAGCAAGTATCTGAACACCATCCGTAACCAAACCAACCGGTGGGTTGTCAATAATTACGACATCGTATCTTGATTTCAAGGCTTCCAGGATCTCAAAGAATGAATCGCTTAATATCAGCTCGGACGGATTCGGAGGAATTGGGCCTGCACTGATAAAGTCGAGGTTCTCAATTTCCGACTGACGGATACATTCTTCCAATACGGCCTGCTTGATGATCAGGTTGCTGATCCCCTTGTCATTTGCCACGTTCAGTCCCAAATGGACTTTTGGTTTTCTGAGATCCAGGTCGATAACAATGGTTTTCTTGCCTGAAAGTGCGATAATTCCAGCCAGGTTGAGAGCTACAAATGTTTTTCCCTCTCCGGAGATCGAAGAGGAAATGGCAATTACCCGGGCGTTCGAATTTACAAAACTGAGATTTGTACGAATATTCCGCATGGATTCCGCCAAAATGGATTTCGGGTTGGTGTGAATCATCAATTGGCTGAATTCGGAGCTTTCCTTTAACTGCGGAATATTTCCCAGGATCGTTATTTTCTCGGGAAGCAGCTGCTTCAAATCTTCAATTGTATTGATCTCATTGAAAGTAATGTACTTGAAGAACAATAAGGCAAGTCCGAATATAAAGCCAATAAATGTGAAGCCGGCATAAACGAGTTTTCTGTTCGGACTAACCGGGTCCGTATTTAAATAAGCGTCATTCAGTACCCGGTTGCTGGAAGTATACCCGGCATTGGAAATGGAATACATGACTTTCTTCTCTGTTAAAAGTGTATAGTATTTTTCATTCAGGTCCTGAAGCGATTTTAAGCGGTTGTACTCCATTTTCTTTTGAGGAAGCTTCAGGTATTCACCTTCTATCGCTCCGATTTTTCCATTGATCGTATTTGCTTGTGAACGAATGCGTTCCTGGATAACTTCCACGCTTCTTCGGATAGATTGAACTTTCGACTGAATACGGGAATTCAGAATTTTCAGTTCCGAGTTGTTTTCGGAGACATTGGTCAGTAATTCTTCCTTACGCTCCAATAAAGTATTCAGGTCCGTGATTTGTTTTGTCAGTGACTGTTCGAAGCTTTTCCCCAGCATTTCAGGAATAAGCCTGTAAATATCCAGGCGGTTGGGTTCCGATCTTAGTTTGGAATTCACCATTTTTAGTGTGGCAAGTTCATTTTCCAGTTCAAAAAGCATGTCCTGGAATTCGTCCATATTTTCAGAAAGTGAACTCCCCGAGTTTTCAGGGTCCGTTAAACCTGTTTTCCGTTGAAAATCAGTGAGACTGTCTTTGGAATCTTTTAATTCTTCTGAAATGGAGTCTAATTGCAGTTGGATAAATGAAAGGATGTTATCGGCACTCTTTCGCTTCATTTCCTCATCGAAGTTGAAGAAAGTAGTGGCGACAGATTGAATGATATCTTTGCACATATCCGGATTATTCCCACTATACCGGAGTTCAATCGTCTTAGCATTCACGTCGACCGGATTTACCTCCAGGTTTGCTATCAGGCGGGAAGTAAGTGATTTTTGATTGTTGAAAGTGAAATAAAGCCTGTTTGCTTCATCATCTTGCTTTAATACGTCCCAATTCTCTACTTTGAATGCAATATCGAAATGTTTGGTATGGATGATTTCATTGACATTGGAAGCTTTTGAATACTTTTTTCCATTTGCCACGTAACTGATTTTCACCCGGTGGTTGTCGATTGTTTCAACTTCAATCGGCACATCACACAAGCTGCTGTCACGAAGTGAATACGGAAGAATGGTGAACGTGCTCTGATGGTATTTTTCTTCGGTAAGGATTTTACCTTCTGCGAAGATTGAAATGTTCATATTCATCCTCGAAATAGCCATTTCGAAAAGCAGTTGCGAGCGGAGTAATTCTATTTCGGATGAAATGTCGTCGTTTTTATTGATGTTCTCGATTTCGAGTAATTCCTTAGCCTGGTCTTTTTCCACCAATTGTATGATCATACTCGAATCGTAGATCGGCTTGGTATACCTCAGGTAAACAAATGCAATGCATAGAAAAAATAGTATCAATAGCAATACCCACCACCAATAGCGGCGGAGGATCACACTCACAATGATGGGATTATAATCTTTATTGATAAATATGGATGTGTTTGAACTATTCACGTTATTTCAGTGTTGAGAAAACAGTAATGATAACAAGTGCACTTGATACCAGGGAAATAATCGGGGCTGCTATTTTTAAGGTTTCCTGCCCGATCTGCTCTTTCGGTTCAATATAAATATAATCATTTGCCTGGATAATCATATCTGCATATTGCAGGTTCTCAATTTTCGAAAGGTCCACAACGTACATGGTCCGAACGTTGTTTACAACCCGCATGATTTTAATTTTGCTGGCTTTTCCCCGTTCGGCAATCCCACCTGCCAGTGCAATTGCTTCCATGAGAGTCGTGTTATTGTTTTCGAGCGGAACAACCTTTGCCGCACTTCCGTTTCCTGGAAATACAATGACGCGCTGGTTGGTGAGCTTTACCTGAACGAATGGCTTGTTATAACCATTTTTCTGCTCAAACAATTTGGCAAGTGTATCTTCACATTGTTTAACGGTAAATCCGGCAATCGGAGTAGACCCGAGAATGGGAAGGTCTGCTTTTCCATCGGGCCTCACTACATACTCAATTTCTGTTTTTGGGCTTGCGTCCTTATTCATCCCTGCCATTTCATTCACAATTCGTTCTCCCTCATTTGTATAAAGCATGAATGTGAATTTATCGTCTCTTGCAATTTTGTATTCTTCAGCAGGTTTTAAAGGAATGCTGTCCCTCACTTCGTTGACTCCTTTGGGAGTTCGGAACATGAGGTTGCTGTTGATCCCGCAGGATTGAACCAGGAATAAACCCGTCAATAAGGAAAATAACAAGCCTTTATTTAGCATTTTTTTTAGTCTTTTCAATGAGTTCAGCATAATAATTTTCCATGTTTTTCACCAAAGTAGTGTAATGGAATTTATCTCTTACGAAGTTCCAGCCATTTTGTGACATTTTCGTGCGAATTTCTTTGTTTTCGATCAGGAACTGCAGTTTTTCACCGAATGCATCCGGATCTTTTTTAGGAACAACAAAGCCGGTATTTTCCTCGTCCAAAATATCTTTTACGCCGCCTACATCTGTTGATATGACCGGAACTCCACTCGCCTGGGCTTCTATTAAACTTACGGGCGTTCCTTCATTGTCCGAACTCAAACAAATAATATCCATTCCGGCATTAAAAGTGGCAATGTCTTTTATCCAGCTCGTTAATTCAATCTTCAAACCATATTGATCCTCCAGTTCTTTTACGCGCTTTTCAATCATCGGTTTTTCCTGTCCGTCACCAACAATGAAGTACCTGGCCCGAACACCTTTTTCAGCCAATAACGCAACGACATCTAAAAAGAGTCCGTGATTTTTAATAGGAGCCAATCTCCCTACAATCGCTACCGCAACTTCATTTTCCTTCAGGTTCCAATTTTGGCGGGTTTCCGCTCTTTTTTCAGCCAGGTTCTCCCGGAATTTCAGAAGATCGAAACCCAATGGAATGACTTTTATTTTATCCGGACTGCAAATGCTGTGAACGGAACTCAGTTCTTCTTTTTGAATGGGACTGATAGCAATAATCCCGGTAGAAATTTTGGCCAGCCTTCGTTCGATAATTTTGTACAGCAGCGTTTTTGCCTTTCCGAAATAGGAGTGGAAGACATGGCCGTGAAATGTATGTACGATTACAGGAACACCGCAGGCTTTTGCTGCTTTTCTACCAAGCGCTCCGGCCTTTGCTGCATGTGTGTGTACAATGTCGGGTTGGAATTCTTCAATGATCTGTTTGATCTTGCGGTACGCCTCCCGATCCGATTTAAAATTGGGAATGCGTTTCATTTCCGGGATTAACAAAGGTTTTACCCCATAATCTTCCAAAATGTGGAGGGAATCCGATTCGTCCTGCTCGGGTAAACCTCCAACCAATAAAGTCTCGTAATCTTCCGAGATGAATTTCGTTAAGAAAGCAGCATTGTAAGTCGGTCCACCAATATTGAATCGATTAATGATTCGCAGCACTTTTGGCATGAATTGTATAAGTTTAAAAGTTCAACTGTTCAATCGTTCAAAGCCACGACTCATTCAAATTGAACTTTTTAACGTTTTGAACCTATTGAACGCAATTTTGACGCAGTCAAAATTAAACAATATCTTACTAAAAGTTTTGTAAAATGATAATCGGAACCCGCGAAATGGAAACTTTCCTAATTGAACTGTTCAAAAGTTTTTAAGTGGCAGAAATTTTGCATGCCGATAAACCAGAACTTTACGATATGATTCATTTCAAATTGATATCACGCATTTTTTTGCCTGGATTTGTTGTTCTTTTTGCCGGAAGTTTTAGTTTTTCTCAAAATTCAATTCAGACCGCGATTGATGCCTTTTCCTCCAATGCTTATTTTGCGAATGCATCCATTAGTTTTGAGGCAATGGATTGTGCTACAGGCCAGGTGCTGGCCGCCAAAAATCCTTCCCTGGCGCTTCCACCGGCTTCTACCACCAAATTATTTTCAACAGCTACGGCTTTTCAATTGTTAGGAAAGAATTACGCCCCGCAAACACGGATTTACCTGGACGGAGAACTAACCAAAGAAGGTGTTTTGAACGGGAATCTTTGGATAAGGGGAGGTGGAGATGTTGCACTCGGAAGCCGCTATTACAACGGAGAGGGAAGAGAAGACGAATTCATGGAAAAATGGGTGGATACACTTGTGAAACTGGGAATCAAAAAGATTAATGGTGCCATTGTAGCGGATGCTTCCGAATTTGGCTACGAAGGCGCTCCTGACGGTTGGAATTGGGGGGATATGGGAAATTATTACGGTGCCGGCGCTTCCGGTCTGCCGATTTACGATAATATGCTGCGCTACCATTTCCAGGTAGGAGCTAAGAGTGGTACAAAAACCACCTTTTTGGGAACCACTCCGGTTGTGGAAGGATTGAAATATGCTAATTATGTTCAAACCGGCGGTTCCGGAGATAATTCTTACATCTATGGCGCTCCTTATTCGATGGATCGTTTCGGAACGGGAACACTTGGAGCCGGTTTGGGAAGATTTACCGTAAAAGGAAGTCTGCCTGACCCGGAGTTGACTTTCTCGCAGGAATTCACCAGGGTTTTAAAAGCAAAAGGAATTGAGGTCAAAAATCCCGCGCTTGCCGCACGAAATTTGAGCATCACCTCGGCAAGTACACGCTATGCAACCATGAAATTATTCTTTACTTACAAAGGAAAAACTTTGAATTCCATTGCCTGGTGGACGAATATGAAATCCGTCAACCTCTTCGCAGAAGAAGTGTTGTGCTGGGTGGGCTACGGAACTTCCGGGAATGGTTCTATAGACAATAGTATTGCACGCATGATGAATTACTGGTCGGGAAAGATCAACACCATCGGACTTTATATCACCGACGGTTCCGGTTTATCGAGAAGCAATGCTATTTCGGCAAACCATTTTTGCGAGATGCTCAAATACATGTCAACAGCGAAAGAATTTGATGCTTTTTATGCCACTTTACCGGTTGCCGGAGTTTCGGGAACACTTTCTTCGGTTTGCAAAAATCAGCCTGGAGAGGGGAGAATCCATGCAAAAAGCGGAACCATGAAGCGCATTAAAGCATATGCAGGTTACGCGGAAACCAAATCCGGGAAAAAGATCTGTTTTTCATTGATCATCAATAATTTCAACTGTTCTTCCGAATATGCGGTGGGACAAATGGAAAAGGTGTTCAATGCGATGGTGCTTTCCGAGTAAGATACTCAAATAGTAAACCACATAGGACAGATCCACATAGTTTATAAAACCGACACAAATGCTCTATGTGAACTATGTATCAATGTGGTTCCAATTAATTCACCGCTTTTATTAATTTTGTAGGAATAGAATAGTTTTAAGTAATCTCCATAGATTAAGCACGTGAAAAAAATTCAAATGGTGGACCTGGCGACTCAGTACCAGGCAATAAAATCCGAAATTGATTCTGCAATCCGGGAAGTTTTAGATTCGTCTGTTTTTATTGGCGGACCGGTTGTTCAGCGTTTTCAAAAATCATTGGAATCGTATTTGAATGTGAAGCACGTGATCCCTTGTGCAAATGGCACGGATGCTCTGCAGATTGCCATGATGGCCTTGGGACTGAAGCCCGGAGATGAGGTAATCACTCCTTCGTTTACTTACATTGCAACAACGGAGGTGATCGCTTTACTTGGTTTGACACCGGTTTTTGTGGATGTAGATCCGAAGACTTTCTGTATTGATCCTTCAAAGATCGAAGCGGCAATAACTTCCAAAACAAAGGCGATTGTTCCGGTTCATTTATACGGTCAGGCTTGCGATATGGATGCAATCATGGAAATCGCACAAAAGCACAGCTTGTTCGTAATCGAAGACAATGCACAGGGTATCGGATCGGATTACTATTCTAAAAATGGTGAAACAAAAAAATTAGGAACTATCGGAGACATCGGATGTACCAGCTTTTTCCCGTCCAAGAATTTGGGCTGTTATGGAGATGGCGGTGCTATTTTCACCAATGATGATGCATTGGCAGAACAACTGCGAATGGTTGCGAATCACGGACAGAAAGTAAAGTACCGGCACGATGTAGTCGGATGTAATTCCAGGCTGGATGCAGTTCAGGCAGCAGTTTTAAATGTAAAACTTCCGAAGCTCGACGAATATGTGGCTGCAAGAATAAAGGTTGCCGATTATTACGACCGCGTTCTGGGAACTTCCGAAAAGATACAGACTCCGCACCGCGACGGGAAGTCCAGGCATGTATTCCATCAGTATACCGTTCAGTTGAAAGGTGTAGACAGAAATGCTTTACAGGAATACCTGGCTTCAAAAGATATTCCTTCGATGATCTATTACCCGGCTCCGGCGCACAAACAGGGAATGTTCGAATCCTTCAATCTGGGAGACCTGGACCTGCCTGTAACAGAAGAATTAACGAAATACGTGATATCTTTCCCAATCCATA
>DJFP01000262.1:1333-7968 GCA_002432565.1 Flavobacteriales bacterium UBA5869 | reverse complement strand
TATTGCTTCTTTTGGACCTGTTCTGGTAATTGGAATAAAATCCGGTTACATTCAACACGCGTTTTAGTGTATCAAATTCCTGCCTGAATTTTACCATTCCATCATTTCCCATTCCATAATTGCGGGAATTATAATCTGTTTGCAGTGCAATAGCCGGAGTCATTCCCGGGCTTTCCGTTTCGGAACTCCCACTGATCCGGTAATCTCCCAAAGAACCGTTGTAATTTAAGATCAAACTGGAACGTCTTGAAAAATTCAATGTTACCGAAGGCTTGAAATAATAATAACTGTTCCGGGTTTGCTCCCGGCGGTCGGAATTTAAACCAATTTCCGGGCTGAATGAGTTGAAAACCCGCGCTGAAGTATCGCGGTTAGACCGTTCATAGTTGGAATAACCTGCCTGGAACTGCCAGCTCCATTTGGTTTGCCGGCCGCTCAACACCAGGGAGGGAGATATTTTCTGGTTCTGGTTTAAGCCGTAATTCAGAGTTACTGTTCCGGACAGCCATTTGGTAGGTTTTCCGATACTGTTGATGTTGATCACCGCTCCGCTTACATTCGCATCAAACGAAGCACCCGGATTGGAAATAATTTCAATTGTTTCCACAGAGCTGGCCGGTAAACTTTTCAGCAGGTTCATCAGGTCATCTGTTGAAAGGCTGCTTGGCACATTTTCAAAATAAACCGAAGCCATTTGTCCGCCAATAGCAAACCCGCCTCCGGGATACGGCATAACTCCCGGAATTTTTAGAATAGCATCGTAAATGCTGCTGATCGATAAAACCGGATTATCTTTGACTGTCAAGGTGGTTTTATCTGCATCTATTTCAATAAATTTCCGCTGAATTCCGGTGATTGTTACCTCATCAAGCACGGAAACAGTTTCTTTTAACACCAGTTCTCCGAGCTCGATCGTATCCGGGGTATTTGCTTTGACCTCGAAACTCAGTAAAATGGGTTGATACAACTGGGTTTTGATCGTAAAAGCATAAAGTCCTTCTGTTTTTGGAAATTCGATCAGCCGGAAGCAATCCTTAAACGTTTCTTTTACCAGAATACTGTCTTTTCCTGCAATTTTGGTAGAAATAATCACCTGTTTGGCAACATCTTCACATGGAATATCTTTCGCAGGAACAGAAAAGCGGACCCATTGCGATTGCGATGTAACCTGGAAGAATACAAAAAAAAGAAAACTTATTAGGCTAAAAAATTTAGTCATTGGACGCTGACGGTGTTTGGTAAAACAAAAATAAGATTAAAATAAAGTTTGGTTACGACAACTACTTGAATTCGTCTTTTTAGACTTCAAGCGGTCAGAATGCATGATAGACTGAAACAAAAAACCAACTAATTATCTAATTCAAAACTGTTATCTTTGCACTCATTAATAATTGGTATGAGAGTAGTAATTTTGGCAAGCCTGGTGTTGATTGGTTTCACAGCTTGCAAAAAAAAAGAACTTAAGAAGGTTGAAAAAGCGGTTACAGAGGGAACGTGGAAAATTACGCGCTTTATTGACAGCGGAGACGACGAAACAGCATCTTACGCATCGGCAACACTGACCTTTAATGAAGATGGAACCCTTATTTTGACGCACGGAAGCACCTATTCCGGAACATGGAGTGTTACGAATGACTCCGGCAGCGATGACGATTCTAATGACAGTGACCTGGATTTTAATATTTCTCTTCCTGTTCCGCATGAATCCTTATCGGATGATTGGGATATCGAAAGCCACTCGAGTTCCAAAATTGTTCTGAAAGACCTGGATGACGATGAGCCTAATAAGTCGGATTACCTGACTTTGGAAAAGATTTAAACTGAAAAGCGTCCGCGAGACGCTTTTTTTGACCTCATAAAAGGCTCTATTGATTGATTGCATAAATATCAAATAAGGATTATTTTTTAATCCATTCACTTGTTTTAAATCAACTTTTCGCATAACTTAAAGTAAAAACACAACAAGTTATGCTGGTAAAAACATTCGGAAGCGCCGTATTCGGTATCGACGCAACCACCATTACAATTGAAGTAAATATTGCAAACGGGGTGAATTTCACACTCGTCGGACTGCCGGATAAAGCGGTCCAGGAAAGCCACCAGCGGATTAAAGCCGCTTTAAAGAACAACAACCTGAATTACCCGGGAAAAGAAATCACGGTTAATATGGCACCGGCGGATATCCGGAAAGAAGGATCCACGTTCGACCTAGCAATCGGGATCGGCATCCTGGCGGCATCCGAACAAATTTCATCGGCTAAACTGGAAGAGTATCTCTTGCTCGGTGAGTTATCGCTTGACGGAACACTGCAAGTAGTCAAAGGCGTTCTCCCCATCGTGATGCAGGCTAAAAAAGATGGTTTCAAAGGAATCCTGCTTCCCAAACAAAACGAATCCGAAGCAGCAATTGTGGAAGGAATAGCCATTTACGGAATGGAGAACATGCAGGAAGTGATCGATTTCCTCAACGGAACACGCCCCTTTTCTCCCGCAGTTTTCAATATTGAAGAAGAATTCCAAAGACAACTACACATCAACGAGGTCGATTTCAAAGATGTAAAAGGCCAAAGTGCCATCAAGCGGGCTTTTGAAATTGCCGCAGCAGGCGGACATAACGTGATTTTGATAGGTCCTCCCGGAGCAGGAAAATCCATGCTGGCAAAAAGGCTTCCGACCATTCTTCCGCCCATGAGCATCGACGAATCACTGGAAACAACCAAAATCCATTCTGTGGCAGGTAAAATCGGGAAAAATACCGGGCTGATCACGCAAAGACCCTTTCGGAAGCCTCATCACACCATTTCAGATGTAGCATTGGTAGGCGGTGGTTCTTATCCACAACCCGGAGAAATTTCGCTGGCTCACAACGGCGTCCTTTTCCTGGATGAACTTCCGGAATACAAAAGACAAGTGCTTGAAGTCATGCGTCAGCCGCTCGAAGACCGAACAGTTACGGTTTCACGCGCCCGTTTCTCTGTCGATTATCCGGCCGGATTTATGTTGGTCGCAGCTATGAATCCCTGCCCTTGCGGGTATTACAATCATCCTGAAAAGGAATGTGTTTGTGCCCCGGGAACGGTCCAGCGTTATTTGAACAAGATTTCCGGTCCGCTTTTAGACCGCATCGATCTGCATGTAGAAGTAACGCCTGTTTCATTTGATGACCTGGCTTTCAATGCGCCGACCGAAACCAGTGAAGAAATCAGGGAGCGGGTGATCCGGGCACGGATCGTTCAATTGAACCGCTACAAAGGTTCAAATACTTATTGTAACGCCCAGATGCAGCGCAAAGAACTCATTGAATTTTGCGAAATATCCACAGACAGCAAGCAGCTGCTGAAACATGCCATGGACCGTTTGGGCCTTTCTGCGCGGGCATACGACCGCATCTTGAAAGTCGCCCGTACGATTGCAGACCTGGATAATTCCCAAAACATCGAAACCGCTCATTTATCGGAAGCGATCCAATTGCGCAACCTGGACCGGGAAGATTGGGCAGGATAATGTTATTCCTTCACAAAGCTCAAGGTATAATTTTCGCTTCCGGACTGGATTTTTAAGAAATAGAATCCATTTGACAATCCGGAAAGATCTATAGCATCTNNCCGGATGAACATCCATGATTTTTCCGTCCATCGAGATTACAGAAACCTGTGATACCGGCAAATCGTTCATGTTTAAAATATGAAGAACTTCAGATGCCGGATTGGGATAAAGTAAAAAAGAGGAAGGATTTCCGTGTTCATCAAGCGACAAGGTATTTAGCGCTAATTTAACCGCTGCATACGCATTGATCTTTCCCATTCCCCATTTGGTATTACCCGGAGCTACAATGGTACCGGTGTAATTATCCAATCGAGCGGTTGTCTTGATGATATTCTTAACCTGCTGGCTTGATAGATTCGGATTGGCATCTAAAATCAGGGAAACAATACCTGCCACGCACGGTGTAGCCATAGATGTTCCTGAGAATCTTGCAAAATCGTAGTTCTTACCGTTGAAGGTAATTGTTGAAACCGCTGTGTATGCCGCATCTGTATAAGAAGAAATGGAGGAAGCCACACTTACACCCGGAGCTGCGATATCCGGTTTCATCGTTTCGTTGTGCAAAGGTCCGATACTTGTAAAAGATGCAGGTGCCCCTCCGACTGTAGTTCCGGAACCGGTTACATAACTGGAAGAATAAGCTGCAACTGTTATTACGCTGTTTGCACAACCCGGTTCCCCGATTGCATAAAATGAATCTCCGGTTATACCATTTGCCCCGTAAGCCGTGAAAGTTTGACCGAAATTACCTGCACCGTTCGTTAATTCGGGTAAATTCCAGTAGTGAACGGTCCCGTCAACTGCCGAACCTGTAAGCACGATTCGGTTATCCGCGTTCAAAGATCGGATACGGATCTGCATCCCCGGTTTTCCATTAAGCGGATTCGCCGTTTCCGAAGAAATATTAAANNCCCGGTGGTTGAAGTCGAATAAAACGGACTGGAAACCAGCAGTGTTCCGAGATTATTGTAAACAGAAATCTTATTGGAGAAATTGTGCCCCTGCTGTCCCCAGGCTGTAATGCATTCGCCCCACATATAAGGATTCGCGGCATAGGAATAAAATCCGATTAATGAATTGAAGGTATTATTACTGAATGTCTTTTTAATGTGGAAATTCGTTCCGTTGTTGTTTCCGGCTGCTCCAACAAAAACGACCTGGTTCGTTGCGCTTAATTCATCAATCGCTTCGGAAAGCAATGAGAATCCGTCCAAACTTCCCATTTGGTTGTAATAAACTCCCCAGCTCATGTTTACTACCAATCGCTTTCCTGCCACCAGTGCCTTGTCTTTCATCCATACGAAAGCATCAATTGCCGAAGCCTGATCAATGTAAAATGTGGTAAACAGGAATTGAGACTCAAAACCAAATCCGCGGTAAACAGATCCCCCACCGCTTCCACCTGCAATACCTGCAACGTGAGATCCGTGTGTATGATGACTGTAAATATTTGAAGTGTCGGTTTCAGCTGCAGCCAATTCCGCAGGAGTGTCGTATTCAACGCCATATGTCTGTCCCGCCGGAAGATTTCCTACCTGCTTGTACTGGTCCCAGGCCGCATAAACTCTCGATTGGGTCAAAAGTGTATCGTAAAACATCGGGTGGCCATAGTCAAATCCCCAATCTGTTACACCGATCAAAACATCTCTCCCGGTAAAAGCACCAGGCAGATTGATCCCGCGCTGAACACTGTCTGCCCGGGTGTCTTTTACTGCTTTATCCAATTGCGGAACAATCTTTCCGGGAATTTCCAAATAGGAATAGAACTGCGAGAAATCTACCTCATCCAATCTTTCCAAAGGAACTTTCATCGTTGTAATTTTTCCTACAGAATTACCCAACAGGATATTGTTTTCGGAAATGATATTCCAATTGCAATTCGGAAGCCGTTTTCCATAAAGCGAAACATACCAGACCCCGGAAATTTGATAAACAGGGAAGGCATCTGTGATTTCTCTGGCCGCACCCGCCTGATTCTTAAATCCCGCGGCATAACCGATCAGTTTTTCCCAACGCATCCGGTTGGATGCACTTTGAGTTTGTGCGGATAAAAAAGNNCAGGTTCGGTAAAAATAAACTTTTAGATCATAAGTCAGGATATACCAAAAGCCCTTTTCACCAGTTCATCCTGTTCGATCTGCAGGTAGGAGCTTAAACTTTTTGATTCCTTTTCGATAATCAGGATCCGTGAACAATATTGGATACAGAAATCAATATCGTGCGAAGCGATAATCACCAGGCGGTTGCTTTCTTTGGCAATTTTGCCAAGCAAAGACATGACTTCTTTTTTGGTCGGGTAATCTAAAAACGCAGTTGGCTCGTCAAGCAAAATAATGGGCGTTTCCTGGATCAGCGCTTTTGCTATTCCCACCCGCTGCCGTTCACCGTCACTTAAGGTCGAAGTGGATTGTTCCAGCAGGGATTCCAAATGCAATGTTTGAACATATTTTTGAACGATATTTTGATCTTCTGCCGATAAACGTCCTGTAAAATTCGTATAGGAATGCCGACCTAATTCTAAGTATTCATTCACTTTCAGGTAATCAAATCCTAAAAAATGATTATCAACCAAAGTAATTTGGTGTGCCCGCTCCATCAGCTTCAGATCGTTCCAATTCCGGCCTTCAACACTTACTTTTCCATTTGGGAATTTACCCTGAACCAGGGCATCCAACAGGGTAGATTTACCGGAACCATTTGCCCCGATCAATGCAGCGAATTCTCCACGTTCCAATTCCAATTCCGCGATCTCATACAAAACCCGGTCATGCCCTATTCTACAGTTTTCAAACTTAAGCATTGCGGATATTTTTAAGTAAGAGGAATAGAACAACCGGCGCCCCAAGCAAAGCTGTCAAACTGTTTATCGGCAATACCATGATCGGCTCAAAAATGCGGATCAGCAGTACACACAACACCATTACACTGGCACCGATAAGTCCGGAAGCCAGAAGCAAATGTCCATGTCTTGCAGTTTTATAGAACATACGCACCAGGTTCGGAACGATCAAACCCACGAAACCGATTGGTCCGCAAAAAGCCGTTACCAGGCCTGCGAGCAGGGAAACCACAAAAATGATCTTCCAGCG